>NZ_JBALOX010000260.1:0-1068 GCF_036965165.1 Bacillus sp. JJ1521
AGTTCTGCTGTTTTAACAAGTTCTTCGATTGGCATTTTTTCGTTTGTCGTATGGATTTCTTCATAACCAACTGCTAGGTTTACTGTTGGAATACCATGTCCTGCGATGACGTTCGCATCACTGCCACCACCGCTTTGTTGTAGTTCACTTTGGCGTCCAATTCGTGCAACTGCTCGTTTTGCAACCTCAACGACATGGTCACCATCAGCAAACTTAAAGCCTGGATACATGACGGTAGTCTCAACCTCTGCTCTACCACCCATTTCAGCAGCTACGGATTCAAAGGCTTCTTTCATTTTTTGAACTTGGCTTTCCATTTTTTCGGAAATTAAAGAACGAGCTTCAGCCAAAATTTCAACATGGTCACAGACTATATTCGTTTGTGTTCCACCCTCAAAACGCCCAATATTCGCAGTTGTTTCTTCATCAATACGACCTAAAGGCATTCTTGAAATGGCTTTTGCAGCCATTGTAATCGCCGAAACACCTTTTTCAGGGGCAACACCTGCATGTGCTGTTTTCCCGATGATTGTTGCTTTAACCTTCGCTTGTGTTGGTGCAGCAACAATAATGTTGCCAACCTTACCATCGCTATCAAGCGCATAGCCGTATTTTGCTGTGATCATGGCTGGGTCTAAAGCTTTAGCCCCCATAAGCCCGGATTCTTCTCCAGCTGTAATAATAAATTCTATTTTACCATGTGGAATTTGCTTTTCCTTTAGGACCCGAATCGCTTCAAACATGGCAGCTAAGCCTGCTTTATCATCTGCTCCTAAAATGGTTGTCCCATCTGAGACAATATAACCATCCTTGATGGAAGGCTTAATTCCCTTACCAGGGACAACTGTATCCATATGAGATGTAAAATAAATCGTATCCACATCATTTTTTGTCCCTTCAAGGGTACAAATTAAATTCCCAGCACCATGCCCTGTTTGACCAGTTGTGTCATCCTCGACAACATTTACGCCTAATGCAGTGAATTTTTCTTTTAAAACCTTAGCAATTTCTGTTTCGAATTTTGTTTCAGAGTCTACTTGAACTAACTCTAAAAATTCATTGACAAGT
>NZ_JBALOX010000261.1:0-2685 GCF_036965165.1 Bacillus sp. JJ1521
CTTTATGAGTTGGACTTATTTTCAATCGAAAAGGCGATAGCAACATATTCATCGATTGGTTATACAAAAGAAGAAGGTAAACTTTTCCTTAATATTTTGCCTTCAACAATTCTTCATGATACATTTTTAGAATTCATTATGACCATCGTTAGAAAAAATTATCTTATTAATCAAGAAATCATTCTAGAAATTTCAGAATCTGAAATTGTGGAACAATATGAAACCTTTAGGGAGAGGATTTATCTTTTAAAAGAACTTGGATTCAGAATTGCAATTGATGATTATGGAAAAGGTTATTCCGATATCAAGAACATAGTGGAACTAGAACCCNNCATCATCTAGTAAAAAACAAGAACTTATAACTTTTATTATAAATTATTGTGAAAAGTATGGGTGCAATATTATTTTAGAAGGTATAGAAAGAAAAACTGACCTAGAAACAGCTTACAATTTGGGTGTACAGTACGCACAAGGATATCTATTAAGTAAACCTACGAAATTAAAAGCTAAAACACTAAAATATTGAATTAGGATAGCGTTCCTGTCTCTGATCAATATTAATATTAAATATGTGAAATTGGTGTAAGGCAGAGTCCCTGCTTCTTGCTAATAACACGTTTGGTCCATGTTAGACAGACATAGGATTGAAGGTGTTTTTTATTTTGTCTAAATTAACACATAATTCTGAAATGAAAACGTTATAGGAGAATTTTTTAGTAAAAAAATATGTCATTATTAGGGAAAAAGTAGAGAAATTAACTTAGAATAAAAAAATATAATATTGGGGTGTTAATGGTGAAATTTTTTGTAAACTTAAAATTAGGTACAAAAATCAATATATTAGTTATAGCTATTATTCTTACTTTGTCGGCTATTGTTGGTGCGGTTGTTAATTATCAAATCACAAAGGGGATTGAGGAATTCGCAATAGAAAAAGCAAGAGGTGACCTTAATCTATCCTTTAGATATCTAAATAGCGAATATCCAGGTGAATGGGAGTTAAAAGGGGATAAACTTTATAAAGGTTCAACTCTCATGAATGATAATTACGAAATTGTTGACGAAATTGGTGAAGACACAGGTGATACAGTCACAATTTTCTTAGAAGATACTCGAATATCTACCAATGTTATGTCTAATAATGAACGTGCCGTTGGTACAAAAGCATCAAAAGAAGTGGTGGAAACGGTTTTAAGAAATGGAAAAAAATATTACGGAGAGGCTAATGTAGCTGGCAAACTATATCAAACTGCATATATGCCTATATTAGATAAAAGTGATAATCCCATAGGCATGTTTTATGTAGGTGCTCCACAATCTATAATTGAAAAAATCTTAAAAAATTTTTTAGTAACATTCTTAATCGTTCTCGCTGTAGTAATTGTCCTTTCAACGCTAGTAGTCATTATGTTCTCATTAAAAATAAAGAAGAGGTTAAAATCCGTTTCAAACTCTCTTGAATTAGCAGGTAATGGCGATTTCACTGCTGAAATTCTGGATAACTCAGGTGATGAATTAGGAGATTTATCTAGGAGCTATAACCTCATGACTACGAATCTTAAAAATATGATGAATGAGGTCATAATAGCTTCAGAACAAGTGGCTTCTTCTTCTGAAGAATTAACTGCTAGTGCTGAACAAACGAGTAAAGCAACAGAAACAATTACAGAATCTATTCAGCAAGTTGCAAGTGGAGCAGAACATTCAACCGCAAGTGTACAAGAGAGTGCGAGTTCATTAGATGAAGTAGCAACACAGGTTCAATCAATTGCTGAAAATGCATCTTTCATTTCAGAAGTTAGTTCTCAAGCTACTCAAAAAGCAAAAGAAGGCGAGGAGTTTGTAGATAAAACCGTAAAACAAATTAACTCTATCAGCCTATCTGTAACTGAAAGTGGAGAAGTACTTAAATCATTAGATAAGCGTTCCAAAGAAATTGGTGATATATCTGGCGTAATTTCCGAAATAGCAGAACAAACGAATTTATTAGCACTTAATGCAGCTATTGAAGCAGCAAGAGCAGGAGAACATGGGAAAGGATTTGCTGTTGTTGCAGATGAAGTAAGAAAATTAGCAGAACAATCTCGCCAATCTTCTTCACAAATTTCGAAGTTAATCTTTGATATTCAACAAGATATGATTCAGTCAAATAAATCAATTGAACAAGTAACATACGATGTTAAAGATGGTTTAGATATTGTTCAAAAAACAGAAGAAAATTTTAATGAGATCCTTACTTATATGGAGAAGTTAGCTGACCAAATTAATGACATGGCAGCGACAACAGAAGAAGTAACAGCAAGTATTCAAGAAATATCTAGTACTGTAACTGAAATATCTCATGTTTCTAACGAAACATCCATGCATTCACAAAATGTCGCAGCATCTGCAGAAGAACAGCTTGCATCGATGGAGGATATATCAGCGTCTGCAAATGCCCTATCGACCCTTGCGGAAGAACTTCAGAATACGGTTAGTAGATTTAAGGTTTAATCATAAATTAGTACTTTGAAAAAGTCCTACTCAAATTAACTTGTGTTGAACCTAATATTATGATTATTGTAAAGTTTATAGAAAAAAATTTATAGTAGGATGGAAAAATTATAAAAAGGCATTGCAAATTTGGCATGCCTTTTTGTATTAGAGTTATTCTTTTCTTATTCACTTAAAGCACCCGTTACTTTA
>NZ_JBALOX010000262.1:0-322 GCF_036965165.1 Bacillus sp. JJ1521
TACCTTCCGAAGCGATTGCCTAGACCAGAGAACCGGTGGCGCCTGGAGTTAGACTTGGAAAAATAGATACAAGATAATACTAGAGGGGTTCATAAAATGAAAGTAAAATGTGTAATTTGTGATAAAATCGAGGATATTGAGCAAGAATCCAGCCTCGCTAAACGACTTAGAAACCGCCCAATCCATACATATATGTGCCAAGAGTGCCATGATCGCATTGAAACAAGAACAAACGAAAGAATCGCAACAAATAAATTCAAGCTGTACCGCAAGAAGAAGACTGATGACGATTGGTGGTAAAAGAGAAATGCGCAAGCGCCTT
>NZ_JBALOX010000262.1:435-2916 GCF_036965165.1 Bacillus sp. JJ1521
GCTCGGCTTTTTTGTTATTCGTAATTCTGATATCTCTCAGGGTGTTGCTGTATTTGGTCGTGCATGATTTCGATTAACTCAGTCGGAAACCGCACACTTTTTACTCCCCCATCAATCGTATACGTCACAAGGTACATGACGTCATCCTTTTGAATTTCGATATCCTTTAGTTTAAACTCATTCACTAAAATATCCTCAAACAGATCGAAAGTATCCTTCGCTGCTGTATCATCTGGCCTTGCCTCAGCTACCACTTTAATCGTTAACCAATTATAAATTGCATCCTGTAGGGATTTCATCAGATTGCCTCCTACGCTTCGCTTTTCTTTGTTTGGTGAAGTCGGATTTTATAAATGAATAAAATAAAGGCGGTGATCGCTAATCCTTCCGCGATCGGTAAGAATGCACCTAAAAACGTTAAAATTGTACAGCCTAGGGCAAGACATAAATAAATGACAATATTTTTTAATAATGGAAGTTTTTTTGCAAATCCTAAACGAAACACGATAATCGTTAGGAGTAAGATTACAATGAACAATATATTTGCACCGACATTTGGAGATGTCGAAGTATAGATTGTTCTTGCAATCGGCCACATGTGTTCATAGACATCCATATCCATTCATACCCTTCTTTCTCATACTAACTATCATTAAAGTATCAGAAAGGGACAAGGTTCACAACCTTATTGATTAACTTCAGCAAGTTTTTTTCGTTTTGCTGCTTTCTCGCGTTCATTTTTATCAAGAACTTTCTTACGTAGGCGGATCGATTCTGGCGTTACCTCACAATACTCATCATCGTTTAAATATTCAAGTGATTCTTCTAATGACATAATGCGAGGCTTTTTCATAGTTGTTGTTTGGTCTTTATTAGCTGAACGCATGTTTGTCATTTGTTTAGCTTTAACGATATTAACCGTTAAGTCATTTTCACGAGTATGTTCTCCAACAATCATACCTTCATAAACCTCAGTACCAGGCTCAACAAAGATTGTACCACGGTCTTCTACACCCATAATTCCGTACTGGGTTGCTTTCCCAGATTCCATTGATACAAGAACACCTTGTCTTCTTCCACCAACATTACCTGAAGCCATTGGCTTGTAGCTATCAAAGGTATGATTTAGAATCCCAAAGCCTCTTGTTAAGGTTAAAAATTCAGTTGTGTAGCCAATAAGTCCACGTGCAGGTACTAGAAAAGTGAGTCGCACTTGACCATTACCATTGTTAACCATATCTAACATTTCGCCTTTACGTGCACCAATAGATTCCATGATTGAACCCGTATGCTCTTCAGGTACATCAATTTGAACACGTTCAACTGGCTCACAACGAACTCCATCGATTACTTTTACGATAACTTGTGGCTTAGATACTTGAAGCTCAAAGCCTTCACGACGCATATTTTCAATTAAAATGGATAGGTGAAGCTCCCCACGACCAGAAACAATCCATGCATCTGGAGAATCAGTATTGTCTACGCGTAAGCTTACATCCGTTTGAAGCTGTGCACGTAAACGTTCTTCAATTTTACGTGAAGTTACAAATTTTCCTTCACGTCCAGCGAATGGACTATTATTTACTAAAAACGTCATTTGTAAAGTCGGCTCATCAATATGAAGAATTGGCAAGGCATCCTGGTGGTCAATTGGACAAACTGTCTCACCAACATTAATATCCTCCATACCCGATACAGCAACAAGATCTCCCGCTTTTGCTTCCTGGATTTCAATTCGTTTTAAGCCTGAAAATCCAAAGATTTTTGACACACGGAATTGTTTTACACTGCCATCGATTTTCATTAAAGCAACTTGTTGTCCAACATGCATCGTACCTCTGAACACACGTCCAATTCCAATTCTTCCAACATAATCATTATAGTCAAGTAATGCTACTTGGAATTGTAAAGGTTCTTCACTATTGTCAATTGGAGCAGGAATGTTTTCAATGATACAGTCGAATAATGCTTCCATGTTCTCATCCTGCTTGTGTGGATCTGTACTTGCTGTTCCATTAAGTGCTGAAGCATAGACGACTGGAAACTCTAATTGTTCCTCAGATGCATCCAGTTCAATGAATAAGTCGATTACTTCATCAATAACTTCCTCTGGGCGTGCAAAGTCACGGTCAATTTTATTTACAACTACAATAGGTCTAAGATTTTGTTCCAATGCTTTTTTCAATACAAAACGGGTTTGTGGCATACAGCCTTCATAAGCATCGACAACTAATAGTACACCATCAACCATTTTCATAATACGTTCAACTTCACCACCGAAGTCAGCATGTCCTGGCGTATCCATAATATTAATACGGGTATCTTTATAATTAATTGCCGTATTTTTGGCAAGAATGGTGATACCACGCTCGCGTTCAATATCATTTGAGTCCATTACACGTTCATCTACATGCTCATTAGAACGGAAAGTTCCTGATTGATGAAGCATTGTATCTACAAGTGTTGTTTTTCCATGGTCAA
>NZ_JBALOX010000262.1:2983-3191 GCF_036965165.1 Bacillus sp. JJ1521
TTGTTTTTCCATGGTCAACGTGGGCGATAATTGCTATATTTCGTAAGTCATTACGTGTTGTCACGATTTCACATCTCCTAGTTTTCAAATTAAGGATTAAAGTTCTTTTTACATTTTTTTACTTTCAAAAAGAATCGGAACTAAATTATTATATACCATACAGTAGAAATAATATATATTTAACTGTAAAATAAATTAAGGAAAGGGG
>NZ_JBALOX010000263.1:0-5412 GCF_036965165.1 Bacillus sp. JJ1521
TTTAATTCATTTTTTCATCGTTATCAACTCTTTGGTTTTATTTTTTCTAAGATTCCACGTTTGCCTAGTGTTTTATGTGATAGAGGTCTATTTCATTTTGTGCAATGATACATAAGATTATAGTAATGAAATTAAAATTGTAAGTTGGTGAAAAATGATGAGTGATAAGCAAGAGACTTTTGATAATAAGCCAGAAGAAGAGAGCGGTTCTTCCGAGAGGGATCGGTTTGATCGACTAATGTTTGGTTCGCGGGCTAAGAAAGGTGAGAATGAAGCTCCAAAAATAAAGCCAGAAGATGGGGTAGATTTCAATCAATTGATGGGCCAAATCGATGAGATTATGACTTCAATCGACAAAATTAAGCCAGCATTTAAGAACCTTTCTCTTTCTCCATTCCTTGATTATTTTCGAAAAAAATAAGAAGCTATCACCACATGTGATAGCTTCTTTTATTTTGAAGGAAGGTCCCCTGTTTCTTTATATTCTTTAATATAAGCTTTTAATTCATTTATAAAATTTTCGTCTACCTTCGGGCTAAAGGTACCCATTGAAATAACATCGTCCTGGAAATCAAAATAAAGAGTTCCAGAAGCGAGTTCGCCCTTATCAAATTTACTTGTAACTAATAAGTAAAGTTGGTCAACATGCTGTACCGTGCTAGTGTATACCGTTTCTTTCCCTAGGTCAGATTGGTCTGAAACATAACCAATCGCATATAGACCTTCTTCTTTGAGTCTTTCAATTACAGGGACATTGAACCCATCCCCGGCAGGATAAATAATATCGACACCATCAGCTATCATTTTCTCTGCGATTGAAATAGCCTTTTCATTGTCATCCCAGTTTTGAACATAGCCAATATCTACATCAACCTCGTCATTTTGAAATAACACACCTTCATAAAATCCATTGATCTCCGGTTGCCATTCATATGCAGCAATGATCCCGACTTTATTTGCATCCGTCATTTTCCCAGCGACCATACCACCGAAAAAGCCCATCGCATGCCCATCAAAATTTAGGCTTGTAACATTCGCTTTTTTCGTATTTCCATTAAAAAAAATGAAATGGACATCAGGGTATTCATCTGAAATTTCATTAAAAATATTAGCATATTCGCTCCCATGACCAAATATTAAATTAACGTCTTTATCTACAAATTCCTTCACGGCTGTACGTGTCGCAGCTTCAGAAATAATTCCTTCTTTATAAAAAACATCAACCTGAAATTTTGATTTTATTTGCAATAACCCCTTATATCCTTCAGTACCCCAAACTTGATCATCAATTGTATCCGGTACTAATAAGCCTACTTTTGCAACCCCGGTCTTGGCATCTGTTTGTCCACAAGATACGAGGATGGATAATAGAAATAAGAGTGTCACCCACCTAAACAACTTTTGCATGACTACAACTCCTTCAAAAACAAAAACATCCAATCATAGTATATTTTATTGTACTTTTTACTAATTGGAAAGCAAAAGTGGTATCTAGGCATAAAAGTTTTGGAAAATCCACTCTTCATGTTCATTTTTTATATTGATTCCTTCCGCTATCTCTTTATTCGTAAAATCAATTAATGTAAACAAAAACTCAATATTTTTTGTTCGAACTTTTCGGTGCTCGCATAAACTATTATCGATATTAATTTTGGAATACCAACTTTCATTAAGTTCGGCGTCTATTTCATCTTTTTTATTCCGGTCTAACGAATGGGCAGAAACCAGAATGAGCTTTGTATTTGCTTCATTACAGTATTTAAGTACTGATTGAAGTATTTCCCCTTTTTCTTCAACGCGATCTGAGGAGTTTGGACCATACCACGGATAAATCACGGCGTCTGTTTGTGCGAACTTAGTTTGGTTCGCCATTGCTTTCGGTAGCTCCATAAATTCAAAAAAGGCATTACGTCCGATTCGAAGCATTTTATCTTCTTCAGAGGTATTTTCCTTTGGGTTAGTATCTACTCCAACTACATGGATTTCTTTGTCTATCATTCTACAGCAGAGTCCATATCCTACAAACGAGAAAGCGTCGAATAATATAACATTCTTCACTTGTAACATCTCCTATACAATTTCTTAAAGTATCGTATGCTTGTGGGCAAATAAAAAGTCCCGATTCTACAAATGTATCGGGACTTTTTATAATTCTTTTTCATTTTCTTTGTAAAAGCTACCAATGGAGCGACTAAATGCATATATATTTTCACTAAGATGATAGCTTAACGTAACCATCTTATTTCCGTCGCTTTGGTATTTCTTACTGTGAAGTTCTGGAATGTAGGTCTTTTCATTTGTGTTATGCCATATTTTGATTGGGATATTTGGAAAGAGTAAATGATCTCTTGGTGCCAATTTTTCAATATTTGTTTCAACTTCCCGTTCGTCAAATTGATATGCTCGTGCAATTTCCTTAATCAGCTTTTTATAAAAAAATTTATTTTTTCTTTCATTATCGATATGTGCCACTAGATCAATGCATGGATTTAGGAAAGCCATCGAGCGAATTTCGCTTTTCAGTCTGTTACTTAACTGCATTGCTGTTAATGCACCCATACCTTCCGCCAAAATATGAATACGGTTGTTGAGGATTTCCCGTTTCATAATGATGTGATAGAGCTGTGTCGCTAATTTGACGGATGCCGGATTTCCCCAGTTTGCACCGTATAAGTTTGAGTAAAAGACTGTATACCCTTCATCCTTAAGGTATTCAAGAATTTGAGACCTTCCGTAGTTTTGAATCCAATAGCTTGAGTTCTCTTCCACAAAATTTGTTTTATCCCCAATGATTAAAACAGCGAAGCCATTTGGACGTTTTGGCAAATGAAGAGCAGACCACTCCGTATCAAGCTTGAAAAAAAGTTTGTTTTGTACCATTGATCTCTTCTCCTACTCCTGATTTTCGTCCTTCGTTATTAGTGTATGTTGTGGAATTAAAGATGAATGAGGGAAATGCCTACAAATATCTTTTCTATCAAGTAACAATTGTGGTAAACTAATTACATAATTGTGTTTAATGAGGTGAAGACATTGCGTTATTTTTGGACATTCTTTTGGACATTCCTCTTAATCCAAATGGCTTCATATGTTATTGGATCAATGCAGGCGGCTACATATTCTTTTAAGACAGCTTCAATCGTAGCAGTTATTGTTACAGCCCTAATCATTATTTTAGGATCTGTTATTCCAAATGAACCTGTAGAGGAACCTAATCATTAATATGCAAAAAAAGACCCGATTGGGTCTTTTTTTGTTTGTCTAACTCAAGGCTTTCTTTTATATGTCCATTTGCGGTTGTCATTAGAGTTTTCTGGGAATGAGTCACCGGCACTTAATTTTACACTTTTCGGGTTCTTAACCATATCCCCTGTTTCGCCAATTTCAACATAAATCCCATTATTCGGTGCTTTTTGCCCTGCACGAAATTCATGACTTTGCCCCATCATAATCCTCCTTTGGAATAGTAGTACAAGAGGTTGTTCAAAAAGTCCGGTGAAAATTACGCATAGATAGCGAAACTTCGACTAAAAACTGACACGTTCTGTGTCAAACGTCGAAGTCACCACATCCTGTGGAAGCTCGTTGGCTTGTTTTTCCCTTCCTTGGAAAAGGAAACCACTTTTCCAGCGTGCAAAATCGTCTGCTCACGTATCCACTACATACGTTCCGCTACTCAAAACTGCGCCGCCTCGAACTTTCGACGCACAGGATATGCTAGTGTCGACAAGACATGCGGACGTGGCGCTTTTGTCGACGCGGTCCTTTTCATCCTCCTCTTTGAACACTCACTTCAAGATTACTATTCCCACTCATAATCAAAATCATGAAAAAAGCCACAGCACCATTGATGGCTGAGGCTCAAAGTTTTTTATTCCATTATTGCTTTTAAAACGGCTTTTTGAGCGTGTAGACGATTCCCTGCTTGTTCAAACACAAGTGAGTGTGGTCCATCAATCACTTCGGCAGTTACTTCTTCGCCACGATGTGCAGGTAGGCAGTGTAAGAAAATATAATCTTCATTAGCAGCACTTACAAGCTTTGAATTTACTTGATAAGGCATGAACGCTTGCATTCTTTCTTGTTGTTCCTTCTCTTGCCCCATGCTTGCCCAAACATCTGTATAAATAAAATCAGCACCTTTTAAACCCGCGACTGGATCATGGCTAACCTCAATGACCGCATTTGTCTCCTGAGCAATTTCTTTTGCTTTCTTTACAACAAATGCCTTCGGAGCATATTGAGGTGGACAAACAACCGTACAGTCTAATCCAACCTTGGCCGCAGCAATCATCAATGAATGGGCAACATTATTGCCATCTCCAACATAGACGAGCTTGCTTCCTTCAAAGCTTTTCTTATGTTCATAAATCGTTAGTAAATCAGCTAAGGCTTGGCAAGGGTGAAAGTCTTCAGTCAAGCCATTAATAACTGGGATATTTGCGAACTTTGCAAGCTCCTCAATTTTCTCATGCTCAAATGTACGAATCATAATTGCATCAACATACTCAGATAAAACCATTGCTGTATCAGCAATTGATTCCCCTCTACCTAACTGCATATCATTGCTATTGAGGTAGATTGCATTTCCTCCCAACTGAAGCATTCCAGCTTCAAATGAAACTCTTGTGCGGGTTGAATGCTTTTCAAAAATCATCGCTAGCGTTTTCCCTTTTAAATAGGGTGTATTTTCCCCATTTTTATGCTTCTGCTTGATTTCAATGGCTGAGTCTAATAATGCAATTATATCTTCCTTCGTTAAATCGATAAGAGTGAGTAAATCCTTTCCCTTTAACGCCTTACTTACATTATGTTTTAAAGTAGTTGTCATTTGGTAAACACTTCTTTCTCTTTATTAATTGAACCCCTAAGTTCTTGAATAGACATGACTGAAAAGTGAGTATCTCGGAATGCTTTTAAAAATGCGTATAATGTCTCGATTTCTGTAAAAACGTGAATGCGCTTCTGACTTGCCTCTATTTTATTCATTTTAGATTTTTCATTATTCATTAGACTTACAAATGCTAATGCTTTATCGCTCTTAATCCATTCTGAAATGTCAGGAGACGCAATTATTTTTAGTCCCATTTCCCCAGCAAACTGCTTTAATTCTGCTAAAATCAGTTCCGTATCGATAACAATTTCGTCTGCACCTTTTTTTGAAAGAAAATAGCTATGGAAAACTTTTGTTAAGGCCTCTTCAATCGTTGCTGCTATACTAATTCCTTCACCGGTGGATTTCATTTCGGGTCCAACCGTTGGATCACCTAGCAATTTATAAGTTGAGAAGACTGGATATTTCACCGTAAAGTATGGTAAATCTGGTAATAAGCCAGCTTCTGAGCTGACTTCCTGTAATAACTTTCCAAGCACAAGTTTTGAAGCCAGTTGCGCCATCGGAATTCCTGTTAT
>NZ_JBALOX010000264.1:0-1576 GCF_036965165.1 Bacillus sp. JJ1521
CATTTTCTACTACCTGCGGAATAAGAGAAAAAGTTCCTATATTTGCTCCTAGTGGGTGCTCTTTTATATCAAATGTACTTCGATGACCACCAGCATCACTGCCTTGAGCAACAATGACATCAACACCTGCTTTTTCCGCAATCATGGCTTCCTTAACAGTAGTAACCATCGAGATTACCTTAATGTTTCGTTGTTTTGCAGCTGCCATTTTATCTTCCGGCAAAATTCCAAAAGCTGTGCTTATGATAGGCACTTCTTCTTCTATTAAAACTTGAAATCTTTCGTCGAACAGATCATGCGTATGGAACTGTATCTGTTCATCTTTAATCCCTAGATTTTTTCCAATGCCAACTAACACATTTTTTACCTCGTGTTCGTGTTTCATTTCTTTAGGATTGATGATATCTTCTGCACAAAACAAGTTGACTGCAAAAGGACGATCTGTTTGTTGCTTAATGTCCCTAATTGCTTTCCTGATGTCGTTTGGCATCATGTACCCGGCACCAAGGCTTCCCAATCCTCCGGCATTACATACATTCACGATTAGTTCTACTGTCGTTGAACCTCCAGCCATGCCAGCTTGGATAATAGGATATTTAATATGTAGTGCATCGCATAAAGGTGTATGTAAAGTGATCATCTTTCTTCCCCTTTTCTATCTTTGTTTTCTATAAAAATCTAGAGAAATGATAATGTTCAGAATTGCAAGTCTGCATTAATAATAGTACCAAAAAAAATAGGATTCTACATAATCATTTCAATAAAGATATATATTCATCTACATCATCAAATTCTGTACTTATATAGATTGGGACCTCATCGATGTTTTTCATGTTAATTGGTTTGCCATCATTGATTTTTTTTACGATCAAACCAAAAGAGTTATCATTGTTTAATGTAATTTCAAATTCTTGCAGATCACCATTAATTTTATATAGACCATTTTCTAATTTTTCAAATGTACCTTTATCTACTTCCCTGTTATCGATGTATTCAATTAAACTATTATCTGCTGGCTGAAATGTCATCTGCACAATATATCCCTCCACTGGGTCACTTTGATAGCTACCTTTTAAAGTATGGGTTTTGTTAGATGAGCATCCAATTAATAGTAACACAAGTACAATTATTAAAAATAACACACCAACATTTTTATTCATAAAAAATTCCCCCATTCATCACAGAAAGAAAGGCAAACGGACTAGTCCATTTGCCTTACCACTCTTTTATAAAAGCAAGAAACCAATAGAAATTGGAATAAAGCTATAAAGCAGAATCATGACACAGAATCCCATGATATCTCGAATATGCAAACCTGCAATAGCTAAGGCAGGCAAGGCCCAGAATGGTTGGATCATGTTGGTCCAGGCATCTCCCCACGCAACACCCATTGCCGTTTTCGCGATATCTGCATCGATGGCCGCTGCGGCTTCAATCATAATCGGTCCTTGAACTGCCCACTGTCCACCGCCGGAAGGTACAAATACGTTAATTAGACCGCCACTGACAAACGAAAAGAATGGCAACGTGTGCGCATTTGAAAATGAAAGGAACCACAAAGCAATTTGCTCTGACA
>NZ_JBALOX010000265.1:0-3084 GCF_036965165.1 Bacillus sp. JJ1521
ATAGTTCCATGTCCTTGTACAGTAAAGGCTTGATCAATCGGCAAGCGAAATGAGCCGTTGCTATCTCTTTGTTCGAGGCCATTGATTTCCGTTTGAATGGCTTGTATTAGTTCGGGAATCCCTATTTCTGAAATACTATCAACATAAAGAATTGGAGCATTGTTATAATCTGTTTCTTCAAGTAGTTCTTTTATTTCTTCAGCGGCAAGCTCTATCAATTCTTCTTCGACTCTACCAATTTTCGAAACGACAACCATACATTTTTTAATGCCCAAAAATTTTAAAATTTGGAGGTGTTCCCTTGTTTGTGGCATGACACCTTCATCTGCAGCAATTACAAGTAACACAAGGTCAATCCCAGCAACACCAGCTATCATTTGTCTAATGAAACGTTCATGTCCTGGTACATCAACTATGGATATGTGAATTCCGTTATCTAATTTGAGGGGTGCATAGCCTGGTTCGATTGAGATATGGCGTTCCTTTTCTTCTTTTAGTCGGTCAGTATCAACGCCTGTTAAAGCCTTTGTGAGGGTTGTTTTTCCATGGTCAATATGACCAGCCATTCCAATCGTATAAAATGAATCTACCATTATCTGCCTCCTCCCTTTATTTAATCGTCTTTTTCTTCCTCCTACTTTACTAGTAAGCAAGTGAATAATTCAAGTTTGAGGATTATTATTTGCCTAAAAAAGTATTTCCCGTATATAATTATAGATAGTCTAACTTTATACACCTGAAGTACCTTGTTAGGGGGTTGGCTGGGTGACTGGTGTCCCCCTGGGTCTTCAAAACCCTGAGGGAGGCGCGTGTCGTCTCCGGTGGGTTCGATTCCCACACAGTCCCGCCAAATACTTATATATCAATACTTTAAGGAATTTCTTCTCCTTATCAGTATTGACTGGCTACTCCCGTATTTGGGTAAGGCATCATTATCCGTCTGATATTATCAGAAGTGCCTTTATCTCCACTATGACCAGCACCATATTAGATAAAATCTCTCACAGTTGTAGCTTTAGAATAAAGTTTGATCTTTGATCAAAATAATACTAATAACCTTAATAAACGAACAAAAAGAAAGAACGTGTTGAAAAAAGATTGATCAAAACACGCTCTTAATATATTTTATTGAATCATTCTTTATAAAAATGCTTGATCATTTATGTGATATTTCCTCCATTACATCATGCTATAACGGAAGATCGAACAATTGAATAGACCAAATCTAAACTAATTTCTGTTTTCATCTGCTTGGCCTCATTATTCCACTTTCACTTTTATCACGTCAACAGCATTATACCCGTAGCCTTTCCTGTTCCAAAATGGTTTTTCCGGTTGCATGTTTCCGGAAGAATCGGTTGCTTTTGTTCTGATCGAATATTCGCCAGGCTGATCAACCTTCCATGTATACGTCCAAGAAATCCATGTATAATGTCCAGGAGTAGATGTTCGTTTGCATAACCCCCATGTGTGACCGCCATCTAAACTTATTTGTACCTCAGTAATTTTACCATTCCCGGTCCAGGCTATTCCGGATATTTCATGGGTTCCAGTAGATAGAATCTGCATATCTAAAGGATACTGGATCGTAGAGTTTACATTCATCGTTGTTACAGGTATTTTCTCGCGATCGTTTTGCTTGTAAGGATAATACATATAATCTTCAGATTGATAGTGGCCTCTGAATGGCTCGTCTATAACAATGATTTTCTTCAACCATTTCACAGAAGCCATCGCATACCAACTAGGAACAATCAGTCTTAAAGGAAACCCATGTTTGAAGGGGATAGGCTGATGATTGTATGCATAAGCAATGATTATATCTGGATCAAACGCCTTTTCAAGAGGTAAACTTCTTGAATAGTGTATGCTGTGTTCATCACCCGGTCTCGTTCCAAAATCATATCCTTCAAATACAATCTCTCTGGCCGTAGGGACCACCCCGGTATATTGCAGTAACGTTTTTAACGGGACCCCTTTCCAAATCCCTTGACTCATTGCCCCTTTTCCCCATTGCTCTCCGTATACTTTTGGTTCAAAGAGCTCGCGCTTGTTTCCAGAGCATTCTAGAAGAACTTTTATCTCCCTAGAAGGTAACGAACAGATATCTTGTATAGAAAAAGCTTTTGGAGAAATCACACTACCTTCAACTGGGAGAAAAAAAGAATGTGAGAATGGATAAGCAAAATGATTTCTTCTATAAAATAAGGCTTCACCCACGGTATTCCCATATATGAATTGTATAGGTGTTTCTTGATTTTCCGGCGTTATTGACTTCGTCGTTAAATAAGGACTAACAATAGGGGATCCATAAAATTGCACCATCATTACTCCCTCACGAATGATTTTATTGCAATATATGATGTTGATTACTTTTAAATTCTCGGTAAAACGAAAAAAACTACTGCAAAATTTGCATCTGTTATCCTTTGTTTGGATAGGATTATCCACTATCCGGGGAATGCAAATTTTTCTGGAAGATAGCTATTAAAGATCTTATTGAAGTAAGGCCCCATAAATTTTAGGGGGACCCTATAATAATTTGGTTTGAAAGCACAACCAAGAAGCCCTCGTTATTCAAGTGTACTGCCCGTTTGCAAAACAAGAAAAAACCTGCACACAGTACAGGATTTTTGATCAAACTTTTTTTATAAATAAACAGTTAGTTTTAAACGGTGCAACTTTCCTTCAAGACCACAGCAGTGTAAAAATTTTATGTTAGGTAGTAATTCTTTCGCAATCTGCCCCATCAATGTGCCCGAATAAAATTGTATATCAGTTTATTTAATTTTGTAGCAGACTTTGTGGGAATTTGATGCTTTTCGTCAATAAATTTTAATTGATTATTTGGTAGTTTTTTATGTAAGACCTTGGCGTATTTATGAAATGATTTATCTCTTGTACCATAAACGAGTAAAATTGGCTGGTTAATACTATTTAACAGATTCGTGCACTTATAGTTTAGACTATAAGTAAAATACTGCTCGATATTTCTTGCATCACCCTTTAGTGATTCCCTATACATATTCATAAAAATTTCTTTTGTATTTGAATTCCCCAATGAGATGGCTAGCCCCAACAGGC
>NZ_JBALOX010000266.1:0-213 GCF_036965165.1 Bacillus sp. JJ1521
CAATTGGTTTTTTAATTAAGTAAATAAAGGAACTAATACCAAAGAAATATAGCAATTTTATAAGGTTTTTTTCAAATTTTCTACCCATGTTTACCGCCTCCATAAGATAGGTTATCTCTGATGCAGGTGGTTATACCTAGGACATTCGAAAATTAGATAAGTAAACAATGAATAAAAAAGGCTCTATTTTTAGTTTAATATCTTCAACAAAAA
>NZ_JBALOX010000266.1:248-1936 GCF_036965165.1 Bacillus sp. JJ1521
TGCCTTAATCCTTCTTGGATCAACGTACCCGTTTGAGGGGCAGTTTAGTTGAATAAGAGAATGACTCATTCATGTTCTATAGAAATAAATTTCGAAGTAAAGAAAAGCCGAGAGCTATAAACCCCCGACCTTGTTTATAATAACACGAGCATTCCTGATTGTAATTGTTAAAAAGTAGTAAAAGTAGCTACCTTTCAGGTGAACCAGGAGGTAAGTAACTTGGAGGGACCTTTAACCAACCTCGTTGTTTCATTAGATTTCTGAATGGTGCAGCATATCTCATAAGATTTACTTGCATTTCAAAAAACAATAAACCAACATCGGTTCTAACAGATTTACTAAGGGCCTGTGCGCAAAAAGTAGTTGCTGTTGCAATTTTAACGGCAATTAAATTTGCTATTTCAATATCAGTCATTTTTACACCTTCTGGGATTGAATCAGGATTTGATAGAGGTTTAGGTGAACTTAAAGTTGGTAATGGTACACCTTCATTCATTAAAAATTTTTCGATTTTTTTTGAATCTGCATTACTTGAATTATAAGCAGATTGTAATGCATGTTTTAAGTCTGTATCAGTAGTTGTGTTTAATCCAACTTGATAAAGGACATGGGCTTCATTAAATGCAGTGTATGCAGTCCATAGGTCCATTACTTCACCGACATGTAAAGGGGGCTCTGGTTCCTCATCAACAAAGTTCTTTATCATAGCTATTACTGACTCCAAAGGATTAGTCATTATTATACCTCCCAAAAATAGGGTATTTTATTAAATCATTTATTGCCATAAACATAAAATTGCATTCAAGGCATTTAGTTTTATTGGGAAAAGATTAGCACGCAGATCGATAAAAGACCGTACTTTTCGAAAGTGATTTGTGTAGAGGACTTTAGCTATTTGCTTTTTTAGCTAACGGGGCAGGATGGTGAAGAAATTTTATTTGATAGGACAGTGGAAATTATTGATAAAAGACGCTTTTCTTACTCAAGAAATACACCCGTTATAGAAGATCAATAAGGTGTTATATAGTTTGACGTATTAAAGTGGCAGCTTCATGTTTTATTGAGTTTTCCATGGGTAAAACGATAGGTTTAGCAATATCCATTGGAATATAGTAAGGAATACTCCCATTTGATCAAGTATTCTGTAATTATCAAAAAATCTTAGGAAAATGAATTGTAGTGGCAAGAGGCAGAAAAAGAGAGTCAATAGATTGCGATTTAACCTTTTCCATGAAGGGGAGTGAGGGGAATGATTCGACCTCATATCACGAATGATCCAATAGCAAGATAGAGATAAAAAAAGGATATCGAATGGAAAAATTACTTTTCCGATGGACAAATCTAATCCTAAAGTATCGCCTTTTATATGGACAGTTTCTGAAGAAAAAAACCATGTTCCTGATTCAATTACTAAAATCATAAACCATGTTAATAATAACCAACGAAATGTCTTGTGAGAGTTTCTCCATCCCAAAATAACTACCGTTGTCATTAGAAAAGTGAATGTTAATAAAAGCCAATACTGCCCACCAATACCTGCTCCACCCATCCCCATCCAACCTGACCATGAATAAGATGGTCCATCGAATAAGCCTCTTATTGTTGGTAACCAAAATGTAAAACCACTGAGCATCACATATATTAGTATTAAATGTAATAACTTATCCGGTTTCCATTCCATTACAAAC
>NZ_JBALOX010000266.1:1990-3514 GCF_036965165.1 Bacillus sp. JJ1521
ACTATATATATTCCGCACATGATGTTGTAAGACACAAACACAGTACACATATATTTAACATAGGTGTCTAGCTGTTGTTCGACAATATGCCCCTAAAGTGGCAGAGTTATTTGTTGAGTTAACCGTGAATTTCACTTGTTCAACTAAAGAGTGCTTTAACACAATAACGAGATCGCCACAATGGCGGTCTTTTTTAACGGGCAGTTTATTTAAAGTGTTATAATCAAATTATTCAAATTTATATTAAGGAGCCTTAGTTTTGAATGCAAAATGTATTAAATTCTACGAATTTGGTAGTCCTAAAGATGTGCTGAAAGTTGAATATAAAACGATTGAACCACCAAAAAATAATGAAGTTCTTGTTCGAATGCTGGCACGACCTATCAATCCTTCTGATTTAATTCCAATTAAAGGGGCGTATTCTCATCGAATCTCTTTACCTAATATCCCCGGTTATGAAGGAGTTGGGATTGTAGAAGATGTAGGTCCTTTTGTTTCAAAAAGTCTTATTGGTAAACGAGTTTTACCTTTGCGCGGGGAAGGTACATGGCAAGAATTTGTTAAGACATCAGCAGAATTTGTCATTCCTATACCCATTTCTATTGATGATTTTACGGCATCACAAATGTATATTAATCCAGTTACAGCGTGGGTGGTTTGTACGGAAGTTTTAAGATTAAGACCTAATGATGTTTTATTGGTTAATGCATGTGGATCTTCTATTGGGCATATTTTTGCTCAATTATCAAAGATTTTAGGCTTTCGATTAATTGCAGTGACGAGAAATAATAAATATACAGAGGATTTACTTCATCTCGGTGCTTCTTATGTGATAGATACCTCTAAAGCTTCGCTGTATAAAACAGTTATGGAATTAACAAATGGAATAGGTGCAGATGCTGCTATAGATTCTGTTGGAGGTTCAACAGGAAACGACTTGGCTTTTAGTCTCCGCCCTAATGGGAACTTTATTACAATCGGTCTATTATCAGGGATACAAGTAAATTGGGCAGATATTGTAAATAAAGCAAAGGTGAATGCGAATATATTTCATTTGATGAATTGGAATAAAAATGTATCGGAATATAAATGGAAAGAAACTTTTAATAATTTAATAAGGCTAGTTACGGATAAAAAAATATGTTTGATGAAGGTAGATTCTAAGTATGACTTGTCGAATGTAAAAAAGGCAATTGATGTTGTTGAATCTTCTAAAATAACTAAAGGGAAAGTATTTTTAACAAGTAATTAAGTTAATTTCAATTAAACTAAAGGGGCAGATAACTTCAATAAGGAGAATGGGTTTATGGTGCAATACTGCCATAAAGGCGGTATTGAAATGGGTAAAAAAAGCAACTTGTTATTTAGAATGTTGAGGTGAGAAAAAAATGGTGTCACTATTGTAATAAATTTGCTTGCTGACGTAGGACACCTCTAAGTAAATTAATGAATTTGAAACTTTTTAAAAGCATTTAATAATCTATCGAGTTCTTGACTACATTTTATTGTATCACTGTTTAAAAT
>NZ_JBALOX010000267.1:0-7330 GCF_036965165.1 Bacillus sp. JJ1521
AAGGCAAATCAAAGAAGACAGCTGTGGTGTTTATCATAACAAGGATGGACAAGTGTTAGCTGTTGTAGCTGACGGAATGGGTGGGCATTTAGCTGGTGATGTTGCAAGTAGCATGACAACATCACAGCTACAGTCCTTCTGGGAAGCTAGTGACAAAATCACCACATCCGAATCAGCGGAAAGCTGGCTCAAAGAACATGTTTCAAAAATAAATACAAATCTATATACACATTCACAAAATAATGATGAATGCAAGGGTATGGGAACGACCGTTGTTGCCGCAGTTTGTACAGACTTATTTACAACAGTAGCCCATATTGGAGATAGTCGTTGCTATTGTTTGAATGGTCATGGGTTTCAACAAATTACTGAAGATCATTCACTCGTTAATGAACTTGTACGTTCTGGGCATATTTCCAAGGAGGATGCAGAGCATCATCCACGTAAAAATGTTGTTTTACGTGCATTAGGTACGGAAACTAATGTTCAAATGGACTTGAGAACGTTAATTTTAGATGAAGGCGACATGCTTTTAATTTGCTCTGACGGCTTGTCAAATAAAGTCTCGGAAGCGGAATTAAAAAACATTCTAGAAAGTGACGATTCTATCGAAAATAAAGGTGATAAACTCGTTCAATTGGCCAATGACAATGGTGGAGAAGATAATATCTCACTTGTGATCGTCGACTATACGTCTGAAAGTGAGGGCGAATAATCCTATGCTTATTGGAAGACGATTAAGTGGTCGTTATAAAATTCTCGAAGTCATTGGTGGAGGCGGTATGGCCAATGTGTACCTTGCGCGTGACGTAATCCTCGAGCGGGATGTAGCCATTAAGGTTCTCCGTTTAGATTTTTCAAATGATGATGAATTTATCAAGCGCTTTAGACGAGAAGCACACGCAGCTACAAGCTTGGCACACCCGAATGTTGTAAGTATTTATGATGTTGGGGAAGAAGAAGATATTTATTACATTGTAATGGAATATGTTCCAGGTCAGACCTTGAAGCAATACATACAGCGAAATGCACCGCTTCATCCAAAAGAAGCAATTAATATCATGTTACAGCTAACATCTGCGATTACACACGCACATCAAAATCAGATTGTTCACCGTGACATCAAACCTCAGAATATCTTAATTGATCATGATGGGACAGTTAAGGTAACTGATTTTGGGATTGCGGTTGCACTAAGCTCTACAACCATTACACAAACAAATTCTGTGCTAGGTTCCGTTCATTATTTATCACCAGAACAAGCCAGAGGCGGTATGTCAACACGAAAATCTGATATCTATTCTCTTGGTATTGTTATGTTTGAGCTTTTAACAGGTCGTGTTCCTTTTGAAGGGGAATCTGCAGTATCTATTGCTTTAAAGCATTTACAAGCTGATACGCCTTCCCCTAAAAGATGGAATGCTACAATACCACAGAGTGTTGAAAACATTATTTTAAAAGCAACCGCAAAAGACCCATTCCATCGATATAATACGGTTGAAGAAATGGAAGAGGATTTGCAAACAGCACTCTTTCCAAATCGGTTAAACGAAGAGAAATTTGTGATACCAGATATGGATGATGAAGTGACAAAGGCTATTCCGATAATCAAGGATCATAGTCCAATGTCAAAAGAAACAATGGTCAGAGACTCACAGAAAAACGCAAAACAGACCGAGCAGGACGAGCCAAAACCAAAGAAAAAGAAGAAGAAGAAAAACAAGCTTTTAGTAACGCTTGCCATCATCTTTTTCTTTATCATAGCAGCTGGTGTAGCTGCAGTTACAGTTTTTCCGGCGTTATTTTTACCACAGGATGTCGAAGTTCCGGGGGTCTCAACCTTGGACTATGATAGAGCTGTTAGTAAATTGAAGGAAGCTGGTTTTACGATAGGGGACAAGATTGAAATCAGTGACCAAGAAATACCCGAAGGGAAAGTTGTTCGAACTAACCCTGAAGCGGGGGCTTCAGTTAAGGAACGCGCTACAATTGATTTATATGTAAGTACCGGTAAAAAGAAAGTGCCATTTAAGAATTATGTTGGCAAAGATTACGAGGAAGTTAAAGCCAAATTAGACAAAGAAGATTATTTATATGTGAATTCTGAACCAGAATTTAGCGAAAGTGCTCCCGGAACCATTCTTAAACAATCAATTGAAGAAGGACAAGAGGTTGTTCCAGAAGAAACAGAGGTCACCTTTACGATTAGCAAGGGTCTCGAAACTATTAAACTTGCTGAATTAAAAGGATATGTGGCAAATGCACTTAATGAATATGCAAATTCAACTGGGTTGACGATCGACTATACAGAGGAACAATTTTCAAATGATATTCCATCAGGTCAAGCTATTTCACAATCACCCGAAAAAGGGACCGAATTAACAAAGGGTGACAAGGTGAAAGTAATCATGTCAAAAGGTCCAGAACCAAAAATGCCAATCAGTGTTAAGCGTACTATAACGATTGATTACACTTCTGATGAAGAAGGCAATCCACAACTAGTGAAAATTTATATTCAGGATGCAGGACATAAAATCACGGAAGTTTACAAAGAGTTTGAAATCAAGGAAAAACGTTCAGTTGATATTACGTTTGTCATTAATCCTGGTCAAACTGCAGAATATATGGTGTCTATTGATGATGTACCTTCTCAGAGAGAGGAAATTCCGTATTCAGATCAATAGGTCGTTGCGAATGAACTAAAACAAGGAGTGAAACTATGCCAGAAGGCAAAATCATAAAAGCATTAAGCGGTTTTTATTATGTGAAAGACGAAAATGGGGAACTGATTCAATGTCGTGGTAGAGGGGTCTTTAGGAAGAATAAAGTCACTCCATTAGTGGGCGACTATGTAGTTTTTCAGGCGGAAAATGATACTGATGGATATATTTTAGAAGTGTTGGAACGCAAAAATGAATTAGTTCGTCCACCAATTGCAAATGTTGATCAAGCTATCTTAGTTTTTTCAGCGATTAAACCCGATTTCAGTCCATTATTGTTGGATCGCTTTCTTGTTTTAGTTGAATCAAACGATATTGAGCCTATTATTTGTATAAGTAAAACGGATTTAATTTCGAAGGATGCAGTTCAAGAAATAGAGAATTTCGCAAGAAGCTATCGGGAAATAGGTTATCGTGTCTTGTTAACATCGACGAAGGAAAGGGAAGGTCTTGACCAACTGCTGCCGTTATTGGATAATCAGATTTCGGTATTTGCCGGTCAATCCGGAGTTGGGAAATCCTCGTTGTTAAATACACTTCGACCGGATTTAGATTTAGAAACAAATGAAATTTCAATGTCATTAGGCAGAGGAAAACATACAACAAGGCATGTTGAATTAATTGAAGTTGCGGGTGGGCTTGTTGCAGATACTCCCGGATTTAGTTCATTGGAATTTCTTACAATTGAAGCAGAGGAACTTTCATATTGCTTCCCGGAAATATATAAAGTAGGTGCAAATTGTAAGTTTCGCGGCTGCACACATATTTCTGAACCAAAGTGCGCTGTCAGACAAGGCGTAGAGGACGGTAGAATTGAACAATTTCGTTATGATCATTATGTAAGTTTTTATGAAGAAATAAAGGAAAGAAAGCCGAGGTATTAATCATGATTAAAATTGCACCATCCATTCTTTCAGCTGATTTTGCAAAGCTTGGAGAAGAAATCAAGGATGTTGAAAATGGGGGAGCAGACTATATTCATGTTGATGTCATGGATGGTCACTTTGTTCCAAATATTACAATCGGTCCACTTATCGTAGAAGCGATTCGACCGATTACAAAATTGCCATTAGATGTTCATTTAATGATTGAAAATCCTGACCAATACATTCCATCCTTTGCACAAGCAGGGGCAGATTTTTTAACGGTTCATGTTGAGGCATGTCCACATCTTCATCGAACCATTCAGTTAATTAAATCTCATGGTGTTAAGGCTGGAGTCGTTTTAAACCCGGCCACCCCTGTTGATACCATTAAGCATGTGATAGAGGATATTGATTTAGTATTGTTAATGACAGTGAACCCCGGATTTGGTGGGCAAAAATTCATCCATTCTGTCCTCCCTAAAATTGAGGAAGTTGCAAAAATGGTGAAGGAAAAGAACTTGAATGTTGAAATCGAAGTTGACGGTGGAGTCAATCAAGAAACAGCAAGGCTTTGTGTCGATGCGGGTGCAAATGTTCTAGTTGCCGGATCAGCTATTTATAATCAAGAAGACCGGAAAAATGCAATCGAACAAATCCGCGGTCTATAAAAAAGAGCAGAAATTTCTGCTCTTTTTTTGCATATTTTTAATGGGGAAGCTCATGTTTTTAGTAATGAACTTAATTTGATTTGTACTTTTTTTAAATTATTTGGCATATGAATGTTTTAAGAAGGGTTAAAGTAAAATTGCTTTTATTTATATGTACTATGGTACTATTTTTTTTCATTTGAATATCATTAATAAGGTAGACTGTACGATTTCAATGAAAGTACGTGGATATTGCATTGAGGAGGGAAAGTATGAAATTTTATACAATTAAGTTACCAAAGTTCTTAGGCGGTATCGTCCGTGCGATGTTAGGGTCATTTAAAAAAGGTTAAAAAAAGCACCGTCCATAGGTGCTTTTTTTTGTGCAAATTTTTAGCTCTTACTAATAGTAAGAGCTAATCACTTTTTTATTACACGCGTTCTACTTTACCAGATTTTAATGCTCTTGCAGAAACGTATACGCGTTTTGGTTTACCGTCAACTAAAATACGAACTTTTTGTAGGTTAGCTCCCCATTTGCGTTTTGATGCGTTCATTGCATGGGAACGAGCGTTACCAGTAGTAGTTTTTCTACCTGTGATTACACATTTACGTGCCATTCTATTTCCCTCCTTACTTGCATAGCAACAATCAAACATAATCGCTTTCTTATAGAAATACTTATATAATTTATCATAACTAATGGGATATTGCAATACTCTGGCACCTTGGTTTAAAGGAAAAATACTTGTCAAGACATAGAAATTTTAAAAAGCTATATAATAAAAGGTAATGAATCCACACAGCATCCCTAATGAATTACTTTTAAAATACGCGATGTTATAGTAAAATGACTGTAGCCAAGGTGAACAATTATAAAGGGGGAACTTTCATGTCCATCGAATTAAAAACAAAGTACGGACAAATTGATATATCGAACGATGTCATTGCAACGGTTGCTGGAGGAGCTGCTATCGATTGTTACGGGATTGTCGGAATGGCCTCAAGAAAGCAAATTAAAGATGGTATTTCTGAGCTTTTACGTAAAGAAAATTTTGCTCGTGGTATTGTTGTTCGTCAAGAAAATGATGAAGTGCATATCGACATGTACATAATTGTAAGTTATGGCACGAAAATTTCTGAGGTTGCCCACAATGTTCAATCAAAGGTGAAATATACATTAGACCAAACAGTAGGACTTGCTGCTAGCTCGGTTAATATTTACGTGCAAGGAGTTCGTGTAACGAACCCATAAAGAGGAGGAAAATTGCGTGTCAATTACTACATTAGATGGAAAACGTTTTGCAAAAATGGTGTTATTAGGTGCTACTCATTTATCTAATAACTCAAAAATGGTAGATGCGCTTAACGTTTTCCCTGTTCCAGATGGTGATACCGGAACGAATATGAATCTTTCTATGACATCTGGTGCAAAGGAAGTAAAAAATAATGTTACCCCACATATTGGAAAAGTCGGAGCATTCTTAGCGCGAGGATTACTAATGGGTGCACGTGGTAACTCAGGGGTTATCCTATCTCAGCTTTTCAGAGGTTTTTCAAAGGCGATCGAGCAAAAGGAAACTTTGGACGCATCTGAATTTGCTCATGCTTTTGAGTTGGGAGTAGAAACAGCCTATAAAGCGGTGATGAAACCTGTTGAAGGAACAATATTAACAGTTGCAAAAGATGCTGCTAATCGAGCGGTTTCTGTTGCAAAAAATGAGACTGACATCATTGTCGTGATGGATGAGCTTGTAAAAGAAGCTAAGGCATCATTAAACCGAACACCCGATTTATTACCGGTATTGAAAGAAGTAGGGGTTGTAGATAGTGGGGGTCAAGGATTAGTTCTTGTTTACGAAGGATTCCTCGCAGAATTGAAAGGTGAAACAATTGAGAATTTGTCAATTGCAGCACCATCAATGAATGAACTTGTAAATGCGGAGCACCACAAAAGTGTTCAAAGTCATTTAAATACGGAAGATATCGTATTTGGTTACTGTACAGAATTCATGGTGAAGTTTGAACAAGAAAAAACAAGCAAGCATCCATTTTCTGAAGACCAGTTCCGAAATGATTTGAGCCGTTACGGTGACTCATTATTAGTTATTTCTGACGATGATATTGTGAAAGTACATATCCATTCCGAGCAGCCAGGTGAAGTTTTATCATATGGTCAACGTTATGGAAGCTTGATTAAGATGAAGATTGAGAATATGCGTGAACAGCATACCGCTATTCTAAATGAAGATGAAGCATATGCTCCAGTACAAGAGAAACAAAACAAAGAAAAAGAGAAATATGCGATTATTACTGTTGCAATGGGATTAGGAATTACAGAATTATTTAAGAGTATCGGAGCTCATGTTGTTATTGAGGGTGGACAAACGATGAACCCAAGTACTGAAGATTTTGTAAAGGCGATCGAATCAGTACATGCGGAAAACTTTATCATCCTTCCTAATAACAAAAATATTATTATGGCAGCTGAACAGGCGGCAACTGTAGTTGAAGGAAATGTGATCGTTGTTCCTTCACGTACTGTACCTCAGGGAATGTCTGCATTACTTGCTTTTAATCCATCTGGTGAAATGGAAGCAAATCAGACTACAATGACAGGCGCATTAGGTAATGTAAAAACCGGTCAAATCACATATGCGGTACGTGATACCAATATTGACGGAATTGACATTGCTAAAGATGATTTTATGGGAATTGCAGAAGGGAAAATTGTCGTAACGGATAAGAATAAGTTAAAGGCAGCAAAAGACCTTTTGGCAAAAATCATTTCAGCAGATGAAGATGAAATTGTGACCATTATTTATGGACAGGATGCTTCAGAGGATGAGGTAAAGAAAATAGTCCAATATCTTGAAGAAGAGTTTGAGGACATTGAAGTCGAAGTACATAATGGTGAACAACCACTATACGCATTTATTTTCTCAGTTGAATAAGGCTACAAAATAGAAGGGATTTATCCCTTCTATTTCAATGTTTGGGGAGAATTTCCTGTAGATAAAAAAGTCTGAGACAAATAGAGTAATATATAGGAACACAGTTTGACCTTACACCATAAATCTAACTATATACAGTTGGA
>NZ_JBALOX010000267.1:7434-8180 GCF_036965165.1 Bacillus sp. JJ1521
AGGCGCATTTGATTAAGTAGGGGGAAGAATGATGAAGTTTAGAAGTGTTTTTGATATTATTGGTCCGGTTATGATTGGTCCATCAAGCTCACATACTGCAGGGGCAGCTCGTATCGGGCGGGTTGCAAGAAGCTTGTTTGGTCGAGAACCAAAATGGGCAAACATCTCCTTCTATGGGTCATTTGCCGAAACGTATAAAGGTCACGGGACAGACGTTGCAATCATTGGTGGTCTTCTTGATTTTGACACATTTGATGAAAGAATTAAAACATCATTGGAAATCGCCAACGAAGCAGGTATGCAGATTAAGTTCATTGAAGAAGAAGCGATTCCTGAACACCCTAATACAGCTCGAATCTCCATTGGTGATAATGAAGGAGAATTGGAGCTTGTTGGTATTTCTATAGGTGGCGGAAAAATTGAAATCACTGAATTAAATGGATTTCAGCTTCGTTTATCTGGAAATCATCCAGCTATTCTTGTTGTCCACAATGACCGCTATGGTTCGATTGCAGGTGTTGCGAATGTGCTTGCAAAATACGCCATCAATATCGGGCATATGGAAGTGGCGCGGAAAGAAAAAGGGATGCAGGCTCTTATGACAATTGAAGTGGATCAAAACATCGACGGGCAGGTTTTAGATGAACTATCTACCCTACCTAATATCTTAAAAGTAGCCAAAATTGTCGATTAAGAATCTTAATTAAAACGTTTTTAACGTTTATTCGTGTCTAGTTCCAGGCGCC
>NZ_JBALOX010000268.1:0-799 GCF_036965165.1 Bacillus sp. JJ1521
AATGGCAGGTAAATTCACAATTGCCGAGGTTGAGGAAATCGTTCCATTAGGTGAGCTTGACCCTGAGGAAATCATAACGCCTGGTATTTATGTCGACATGATCATCGAAACGGGAGGGGTGAATTGGAAATGGGTATGGGAGTAGATATTCGCAATCGAATTGCCAAGAGAGCGGCACAGGAGATTAAGGATGGAATGATTGTGAACCTTGGGATTGGGATTCCTTCACTCGTTCCAAATCACCTACCTAATGGCATAAACGTCATGGTCCATGCAGAAAACGGTATTTTAGGTATCGGTCCAAGCCCAGACAAGGGTAAGGAGGATGAGAATATCTGTAATGCTGCAGGATATCCAGTAACAACCGCCACAGGTTCCTCTTATTTTGATAGTTCAATAGCTTTCGGTATGATACGTCGTGGTTATATTGATATCACCATTTTAGGATCGCTTCAGGTTAGCGAAAAAGGAGACCTCGCAAACTGGATTGTTCCAGGAAAACGTGTTCCAGGCATGGGCGGGGCGATGGAGCTTGCGCAAAAAGCGAAGAAAGTGATTGTCTTAATGAACCATGTTGACAAGCATGGAGAATCCAAAATCGTCAAGGAATGCAGCCTGCCGCTCACCTCGAAAAGTTGTGTCAATCTCATCATCACCGATATGGCAGTGATTGAAGTGAAGAAGGATGGACTTCATCTCCTTGAAGTAATGGCTCCTTTTACAGTGGAAGAAGTCATCAAAAATACGAGTGCTGAATTAAATTGCGATGACTCTATATAAGTTTATTCAGCAGAAGTTC
>NZ_JBALOX010000268.1:891-2152 GCF_036965165.1 Bacillus sp. JJ1521
AAAATCTGTGCGCAAATACGCCAAGTCGCATTTGATTAACTATCCTAACCAAGGGAGGAGAAGTGTATGGATGACAATTATGTGAAGGTGAAAAAGTGGATACAAGAAAACAAAAGTAAGGGCATCCGTCTTTTAAAAAAGCTCGTTCAAGAACCGAGTCTCCAAGGGAATGAAAGGTCATCACAAGCGATTGTCATTGAAAAATGCCGCCAGCTCGGGATGGAAATTGATATCTGGGAACCGAACGGGACAGAGCTTTTAAAGCATCCTTATTTTGTGTCACCGAGAACCAATTTTCTTGACAGTCCCAACGTTGTCGGTTTCCTAAAAGGGACAGGAGGTGGGAAATCTCTTCTTTTAAATGGTCATATCGATGTTGTTCCGGAAGGCGATATTACACAATGGGAGATGGACCCATATTCTGCTGAAGTAAAAGATGGAAAATTATATGGACGAGGTTCTACTGATATGAAAGGTGGAAATGTTGCCCTCCTGTTAGCAATTCAAGCCATCCAGGAATCGGGAATTCGATTAAAAGGAGACGTCATCTTTCAAAGTGTCATTGAAGAGGAAAGTGGTGGTGCGGGAACCCTTGCGACCATTTTAAAAGGCTATAAAGCAGATGGGGCGATTATCCCTGAGCCGACAAATATGAAGATTTTTCCAAAGCAGCAAGGCTCCCTATGGTTTAAAATTGATATCTATGGTCGGATTGCACATGGTGGTACGAGATATGAGGGTGTCAGTGCCATTGAAAAATCAATGACTGTTATGGATCATCTTTTAAAGCTTGAAATGATTCGTAATGGAGCGATTAATGACCCTTTGTATAAAAATACACCAATTCCTGTTCCCATAAATATTGGGAAAATTCATGGAGGAACATGGCCATCCTCTGTCCCAGACGTTGTCACGATTGAAGGACGAATGGGGGTTGCTCCAGAAGAAACGATTGACAATGCAAAGGCTGAAATGAAGCAATGGCTTGAAAAATTATCTGAACTTGATAATTGGTTTGTGGAACATCCGGTTGGCCTTGAGTGGTTTGGTGCACGATGGGTGCCCAGTACGATAGATCCTGAACATGAACTTATGACCCTTTTAAAAAATAGCTTTAGACAGGTGAAGGGGAAGGAACCTGTCATCGAAGCATCACCTTGGGGGACGGACGGTGGGCTTTTAACAGCGGTTGGCAATATCCCCACGATTGTCTTTGGTCCAGGAACAACAGAGGTTGCCCATTACCCAAATGAGTACATCG
>NZ_JBALOX010000269.1:0-7651 GCF_036965165.1 Bacillus sp. JJ1521
TATTACGTTTTTTCAAGAAAGATAAAGAGTGGCCAAGAAGAGAGTTTCATAGTATATACTTTGCTTTATTAGAGTTGCTTTCTCTAAACGAGAAGAAGGGGGGAATTGAACTATCTATTTTCCAGGATTTAGTAGAAGCGATATTACAATCAGGTGTTAACAAAGAGAAATATATTGAGATAATTGGAATTTGTAAGTCTACTTGGATAGAAACGGCATCTTATAAATACTTGGAAAACGGAATTAGTTTACTTGAGATTTTTCTAGATTTTCCTTGTCCAGATGTAGAGGAGCGGCTTGCTTTATTCATAGATTTTTCTAATTCAATTCAAGCCTTCTTCAGAAAACTTAATCGCAATGAACGAAAAGTTCTCCAATATTTATATAGTGATTTTAGACAAGAAGAAACTTGGAAAGTGGCAGAAGCACAACAAAAATATGGGGAGAATGCAGAAGAAAATAGTGGTGGTGACATTTGGGAGAAACTGTCTGGAAAGACTATAGGTATATATACGTTAATGGAAAGTGTATCTCAAAGGGTAAGGGATATTATTAAGTCAAATAATAACAATGTAAATATTATTATTAATAACGAAAAGTCAGGTTCTGAAACACTTAAGAATATGGTGAAAGTTTCTGATATCTTACTGGTAGCAACAGCAAGCGCAAAACATGCTGCTACTATTTTCATAGAGCAGAATTTAAGTGGAAATACTTTATATTTACGTCCCGAAGGAAAAGGTAGTTCAAGTATGTTAAATATATTGGAAAAAGCATTACAGGAAGAAGAGCAGTTGCTAATCGCTAATTATTAGTCAAGGTTAAAGAACTTATAGTTCAAAATTATATTTAACTGAATTATACTTTTTTAATTCCTTAAGTTTAAAAAAGTTAATATTTTAAAGAATAAGAACAACATTTTGCATAAAATTTCTAGGGCAAATATTTTACCGCTTTGTCGAAATTTGTGATAGTATAATATATAGATTAATAAGAAATCCGTATTTGACGGTAGAGGTTCTAGCACCCCTCTTTAAAAAAACTAAGATGAATCAGTACTTCTATCTTGGGGTACTGTTTTTTCTTTTGGAAGGAGTTCATTCATATATGTTAAAAGATGAAAAAGCAATTGTTGTATTTAGTGGTGGACAAGATAGTACTACTTGTTTATTTTGGGCTTTACAAACATTCAAAGAAGTTGAGGTTGTGACATTCAACTATAATCAAAGACATATACAAGAAATTGAGTGCGCGAAAGCAATTGCAGAAGAATTAGGTGTCAGACACCACATACTTGACATGCAATTGTTGAATCAACTTGCTCCAAATGCATTAACGCGTAGTGATATCGAGATTAAAGAAGGGGAAAATGGTGAATTACCATCTACTTTTGTTCCAGGACGTAATTTAATCTTTCTATCATTTGCAGCAGTGTTAGCAAGCCAAGTGGGGGCAAAGCACATTATTACAGGTGTTTGTGAAACGGATTTTAGTGGGTATCCAGATTGTAGAGATGCCTTTGTAAAATCTCTTAATGTCTCCATTAATTTATCAATGGATAAACAGTTTGTAATCCATACTCCTTTAATGTGGTTGGATAAGGCTCAAACATGGGAACTTGCTGATAAATTAGGTGTCTTGGACTTTGTTCGTGAAAAAACATTGACATGTTACGAAGGGATAATTGGAGACGGTTGTGGTGAATGCCCAGCATGTAAATTAAGAAAAAATGGATTAAATCTTTACCTTAAATCATTAGAAAGGGTTGAATAATAATGACAAATCAATTATTTGGCTTTAGGATTGTAGATCAACTACAAAAAATGGGTGAAGATATAACAAAAACAGAACTAAAATACCATAAAAAACGTGTGTTGATTAGTAAAGAATTTACTTTTGATGCAGCCCATCATCTCCATTGTTATGAGGGGAAATGTAAGAATTTACACGGACACACATATAAGGTTGTTTTTGGGATTAGCGGCTTTTTAGATGATATTGGACTTGTTATAGATTTTGGGGATATCAAAGAAATTTGGAAAAACGAAATAGAAATTTACCTTGATCATCGATATATGAACGAAACCCTACCAAATATGAATACAACTGCTGAAAATATGGTTGTATGGATTTATGAAAAAATGAACGAGTCATTAAGAAGTGGTTTGAAAAAAGATCAAGATGTAAGAGTTGAATTTGTTCGTTTATATGAAACTCCTACGAGTTTTGCAGAAGCTAGACGGGAGTGGATGGAAGTTGAGTAAAGTTCCAGTAATAGAAATCTTTGGGCCAACGATTCAAGGGGAAGGGATGGTAATTGGTCAAAAAACCATGTTTGTTCGTACGGCGGGCTGTGATTATTCTTGTTCTTGGTGTGATTCCGCATTTACTTGGGATGGTACAGGTAAAGATTTAATCAAACAAATGGATTCAGAAGAAATTTGGCAGGAGCTTGTTTCACTTGGTGGTGACGGTTTTTCTTTTGTTACTATCTCAGGGGGCAATCCAGCTTTATTAAAAAATCTAAAGTACTTGGTTCGCCTTCNNNNTATGATTACAGATTTTGATGTGTTAGATATGATTATTAATAGACTTAATGCTCAAGAGTCAACTAAGAATACTAGCTTGAAAGTTGTAGTGTTCAACGATGAGGATTATAAATATGCAAAAAAAGTACATCTTCGTTATCCAGAAGTTCCATTTTTCCTACAAGTAGGAAATGAAGATAACAAAACAGTTGATGACCAACGTCTGATCGAGCAGTTATTGCAAAAATATGAATGGCTTATAGATAAGACTATGTTAGACAATGAATTTAAGAATGTAAAAGTATTACCGCAACTCCATACCTATATTTGGGGAAATAAACGTGGTGTGTAAGAAAGTTAAATAGTTTATTGTAGTTAACAGGTAGGAGGAAACTATGTGTCAAACGTTAATCGAGCTCAAATTGAAGAAGCAGTACGTTTAATATTGGAAGCGGTGGGGGAGGATCCGAATAGGGAAGGTCTTATTGATACTCCTAAACGTGTTGCAAAAATGTATGAAGAAATGTTTTCAGGATTAACAATTGATCCAAAGAAATACTTTGAAACAATTTTTAGCGAAGATCATGAAGAACTTGTTTTAGTGAAGGATATCCCGTTTTACTCTATGTGCGAGCATCATCTAGTACCTTTTTATGGTATTGCGCATGTGGCCTATATTCCTAAAAACGGACGAGTAGCAGGATTAAGTAAACTTGCTCGAGCAGTTGAAGTAGTTTCTCGTAGACCTCAACTTCAAGAAAGAATTACCTCAACTGTTGCAGATACTATTATGGATACTCTAGAACCACATGGTGTTATGGTTGTAGTTGAAGCGGAACATATGTGTATGACAATGCGTGGCGTTAAGAAACCTGGGGCAAAAACTATTACTTCAGCGGTTCGAGGAGTATTAGTTAACGATAGTAATGCACGTTCGGAAATATTAAGCTATATAAATAATAAATAAAAAGATAAACAAGTTAACTTTAGTTTACTGGTAAGAGAAAGCTATCTTGACTAAACTAATTCCGCTCAATCTAACTGACTAAAGTGAATTTGGTAGATTTTGATTCTATTTTTAATGTAATTAATATTTTACAAATTTAACAAAGAAGTGTATTATTGTATTTGGAACGTATGTTCTTTTTGCGTTGATATGGAAGAAAGGTGTTATATTCCGCAATATCCAAATATTGAGGTGATTGATGTGAGAATACTTTTTTATTTACTATCCATTGTTACAGCAAATGTGATTACTGCGGCATTTGCACCATTTCAACTTGGAGTATTCATCGTCCCGATGGGGACATTTCTAATTGGTGCTACATTCATTTTTCGAGATTTGGTTCAGAATAAGTATGGGAGAAAGAAAACCTATTTCTTTATTGCAACCGCACTTGTTTTATCTGCGATAGTATCTTTTCTTTTAGGTGATACAATGTTGATTGTTATAGCATCAGCAATATCATTTGCTATTGCCGAAACTACTGATACTGAAATCTATACACGTTTAAATCTACCTATTAGTTGGAGGGTATTTTATAGTGGTATAGTAGGTGGATTCTTCGATTCTGTTGTTTTTGTAATAATTGGTTTAAGTCCACTTGGTGCTAACTTTTTACCATGGGAAGCTGTACCTGCAGCAATCTTAGGACAAGTTATTGTTAAATCAATTATTCAATCTATAGGTGCACTGTTAATAAATCCGATAAATAATCTACTTAGAGCTAAATCAGTTTCAAATTAATATTCTTCACAAGGGTGGCTTTTTGGAGTCACCCTTTTTAGTTATAGATGAGGAAGTTTCCCATGGGGAGAATTATAGATTGATAAATTAAAAATCTATCATAAATTGCAATGAGGCATTTTAATGCCCCCACAATATTTATAGACCTGGCCTATTATTCCACATTACTTTGGTATAAAGTATTTTATTCTTTAGAAATATGCTACTTTTCACAACGTTTTCATAAAAAAAGGTATCCATATTGCAATTGACGCTCAGAGTCTTAATAATTGCGCACTCCATTTTTTCATCCTTAAAAATTTAATCTCTTCTATAAATAATGGTAAAATATTCATATTACTAGAACTTGTATTATGGAGGTCCCTAAATGATCGTTTACGAAGCAAGCAAACAAGAATTCCTTGATCACGTGGATAAAGATGTACTCGTTTCCCATATACTAACTCAATTTGAATTAAAACTAGGACGCACAAGTGAGTCTGAAATACGTTCTTGGGATAATTCAATGTTACATATGTATCGTGTATTGAATGATCAAACCATTCCAGATGATGCTGGTGTTGCCATCGAATATAAAATTCCATACACTTCAAAAAGAGTGGACTTTCTTCTGTCTGGTCATGATGGAGAGAAAGATTCTGTGGTTATTGTTGAACTGAAACAATGGTCAGAAGTTCAAAAGGTCGAGGGGAAAGAGGCTATTGTTAAAACCGCAATAAACCGTGGTTTACATGAAGTAACACATCCATCGTATCAAGCATGGTCCTATGCTGCATTAATTGAAGATTATAATGAAAATGTGCAAGAGCAATTCATTCAACTAAAGCCATGTGCATATTTACATAACTATCGGATCCGTCCAAATGATCCCTTAACTGATGAACATTATGCATATTATCTTGACCTAGCACCTGTGTATGCTAAAGGTGAGGTTGAGAAACTACGAAGTTTTATAAAAAAATACATCAAGTACGGTGATCAAAGAGATATTTTATATCAAATCGAACGGGGAAGAATCAGACCGTCAAAATCTTTACAAGATGCGTTATCAAACATGCTTAAGGGTAATCAAGAGTTTGTCATGATTGATGAGCAAAAGGTGTTTTATGAAACGGCCATTCAACTAGCAAAGAGGGCTATTAAAACAGATACAAAACAAATCATGATCATTGAAGGTGGACCTGGTACAGGGAAGTCCGTTTTAGCGATTAATTTACTAGTTGAATTAACAAATAAAGCAATGACAGCTCAATATGTTACAAAAAACTCTGCTCCACGTAATGTCTATTCCACCAAGCTAAAAGGTGATTTTAGAAAAGCCAGGATAGATAACCTATTTAAAGGTTCGGGAAGTTATACAGAATCTGGACAGGATGATCTTGACGTATTGATTGTAGATGAAGCTCATCGGTTAAATGAAAAGTCAGGGATGTTTCAAAACCTAGGAGAGAACCAAGTAAAAGAAATCATTCATGCAGCTAGGACGGCTATATTCTTTATTGATGAAAATCAACGGGTTACGTTGAAGGATATCGGCAGTGTTGATATGATTAGGAAATACGCAAAAGAATATGGTGCCGAAGTTACATCTGGAGTTCTTGCTTCGCAGTTTAGATGTGATGGTTCTGACGGCTATATTGCTTGGCTCGATGATGTCTTGCAGATTCGGAAAACAGCTAATGCCAATGATATGGGATTGGACTATGATTTCAAAGTGTTTTCTGACCCAAATAAAATGAAGAATGAAATTGAAAAGAAAAACAAAATCAGTAACAAAGCCAGAATTGTTTCCGGTTATTGTTGGGAGTGGCCAAAGGGTAATCGTACGAAATCGAATTATCACGATATTAAAATTGAAGAACATAATTTTGGTATGAGCTGGAACCTAGATAGTACAACCACATGGGCAATCGATGAGAACTCCATACACGAAGCGGGTTGTATCCATACATGCCAGGGTCTAGAGTTTGATTATGTCGGTGTTATTATTGGTGATGATTTACGCTATGAAAATGGACAAGTTGTCACTGATTACACTAAACGAGCCAAAACGGATCAATCCCTCAAAGGAATAAAGAAAATGCTTAAAGAAAAGCCTGAAGAAGCACAAGAAATTGCAGATAAAATAATCCGAAACACATATCGCACCTTGATGACCAGAGGACAAAAAGGCTGTTATGTTTTTTGTACTGATACGAATTTGGTAGAGTATTTAAGATCTCGTTTGAAGCGGGAGAGTATGTATAGGGAAAAGGCATTTGGAAAACTGAAGGTTGCTGAGGAAAAAGAGGGTTACTAACTTTGAATGAAAAATGCGTTAAAGGCTATGTCCCACTGTGTACCAAAATATAAAGGGACTAGGGTAGGGCCAAAAGATTTTGTATTATTTTAAACAGCCACTCGACTTAGTGAGTGGCTTATAATGACCTAAAAAGGTCGAGTATCCTCGACCTATTATCAAACCAACTGTCTAGCAACATTTTTGCTACATTCAAAAGCACCTAACTCACTGAGTCAGGTGCTTTTTTTTACGATATACTTTTCTTCGTTTCATATGGCGGGTCGGCCTTCATGCTTTGTGGTAGCATTTGAATCGCGTCAATGACACTATCAAGCTTCGTTTCGATCCGGTGCAATAGATAAAATGTCACGACGACAGGAAAGCCAACCTCCTGAATAAAAGGCATTAGCTGCTCCACCCAACTTCCTCCTCTCCTAAAAATAAAGCCAACCCCTAGAGAGCTGGCCCCAATCTAATTAAAATTCAACTGATTCAACATTGCGCTCGACAACACGTGCGCCTTTTTTCTCCATAATCGGACCACCAGGTGTGATGAACACGTTGGATGATACGATGAGATCCATTGCTGCGGAAAGCGCTACTGAATCAACGGGTTCCTTTGGATTCTCAATGGAAACTGTTGCTGTTTTACCATCTTGATTAAGAAATTGCATTTCTAGTGTTTTAGCCACTTTTTATTCCCCCTTTCTTTAAAATTAAATATCAAATGCGCCATGGCGTATTTGCGCCCAGATTTTTTCGAGCATGCTCGAAAAGTTTCCTTTGAAAATCTGTGGATCCGCCGGAGGCTTTAACTTTATTTAGCAGAAGTGACTCACTTCTACTGAATTAAGTTAAACTTACTTTCCATCTCCAGCTAGTGAATAGCTGTTATTACGCTCTAATGTAACAAGCTGTAAGCTTTGTAGCTTTTCGATTGCAATCGCTACTGAATACAATGCATCAGCTGATACGGCTGGGTTGATGTTGTTGTAGTTTTTGTTTTTGAAGATCTCCTTACCTTTTTCATCAATCCCGTTTTCAAACACCAAACGTAACTGTGTACTTTGAACATCTTGAGTTGCTGCCATGTCC
>NZ_JBALOX010000270.1:0-2478 GCF_036965165.1 Bacillus sp. JJ1521
GTGACGTAGAAGCATTGTCGGCAATGACATCCGGTTAGGTAAATTGAAAATTTTCATAGCGGCTATCAATTATTTCAAGTGCAGGTAGCACATATTCTGTTTTAGCCAATACCTGTGCTCCTGTGATACCAGGTCCTTCGATATCCTCGCCAATAACAAAAGCAATTTCAGCCTCAACCTTAGGATGAATTTGATTACTAAGACGAGCCTTTCCGCCGTTTTCAACCAACATATAATCAAACACATATCCGTAAATTGGATCTGTAATCCCCATCTGCTTCATTTTTGCTGGACTTGTTAACCCCATCTTAGGGCCAATAATCCGTTTTCCTTCATTAATTTTGATGTTGACGATTTCTTCTTGAACTAGATAAGCTTCTTCTACTGTTAAATCCGGTTTTAAATTCGTAGTAACCTTTGAAACCGCACGTCTTTCAACTTCTGCAGTAACAAGATATTGGGCAATTTCTTTATATTGACTCATTCTATGTCCTCCTTAGACAACAGCGCCTTGCTTTTTCACTGCCAATTCTGCTGCAACATCCATAATCATATCTTCCTGACCACCGACGACATGTCTTTTTCCTAGTTCGATCAAAATATCGCGCGAGTCAATGTTGAATTTTTTCGCGGCACGCTGGGCAAAAAGCAGGAAACTGGAATAAACACCTGCATAGCCAAGGACAAGACCGTCCCTAGTAATTTCCTGTGGCTTCTCCAAAATTGGAGCGACTAATTCTTCTGCAATATCCATCATTTTAAAAATATCGACTCCCGTCTTAATCCCTATTTTATCAAGGACGGAAACCAGTACTTCCGTTTGTGTATTACCCGCTCCAGCACCTAGGCAGCGAATGCTACCATCGATTCTAGTTGCCCCCTCCTGAATCGCCGCAAGACTATTTGCCATTGCTAAGGAAAGATTATTGTGGGCATGGAAACCGACATTCACAGTTAACGTATCTTTGAGAGCACGAATTCTTTCTGATACTTGATGTGGCAAAAGCGCTCCAGCAGAATCAACCACATAGACTGTATCAGCTCCATAGCTTTCCATTAATTTGGCTTGCTCAACTAATTTGGCTGTCGGCGCCATGTGGGACATCATAAGAAAGCCAACTGTTTCAAGCCCAAGGTCTTTTGCCAACGCAATATGCTGTGGCGCAACATCAGCCTCGGTTACGTGAGTCGCAATTCGTGCCATTTTCGCTCCCAACTGGGCCGCCTGCTTTAGTTCAGGCATTGTACCAATCCCTGGTAGTAGAAGAACAGCAATTTTAGCATTTTTTACAACAGATGCAGCCGCTTCAATTAACTCCAATTCGTTTGTTAATGATTGTCCGTATTGCAAGGACGAACCACCCAGCCCATCTCCATGTGAAACTTCGATAAAAGGAACATTTGCTTCATCTAAAGCCTTGGCCACATTCGTTACTTGGTCAATTGTAAACTGGTGTCTAATTGCATGACTGCCATCTCGCAACGCTACTTCCGTAATTAAAACATCTCTATCTTGGGTCATCTTGTATCGCTCCTTCCCTTATACTGTTACCTTCGAAATTTTATGCTGTGCCCATTCTTCTGCAACTTTTACGGCGGCTGCAGTCATAATATCTAAATTTCCGGAATACTTCGGTAGATAATCGCCCGCTCCTTCTACTTCAATAAAGACCGTAATGCGATTGTCATCAAAAATAGGCTCTTGTCTTACCCGATATCCAGGTACATACGTTTGGACCTGCTTTTCCATTTCCTTAATGGATGCTGTAATTTCTTCTTGATTGACCGTTTCACCCTCAACAATGGCATGGATTGTGTCACGCATAATAATTGGAGGTTCAGCTGGATTTAAGATGATAATCGCCTTTCCTCTTCTCGCACCGCCTATTTTTTCAATCCCACGGGCAGTTGTTTGCGTAAATTCATCAATATTTGCTCTCGTACCTGGTCCTGCACTTTTACTTGAAATCGTTGCGACAATTTCTGCGTATTCAACCTGCTGTACGAGATTAATCGCATGAACCATCGGAATGGTTGCTTGGCCACCACAAGTAATTAGGTTGATATTTCCCGCTTCCACATGCTCTCCAAGATTAACAGGCGGTACGACGAATGGCCCTACTGCTGCCGGTGTTAAATCTAACACCTGTTTTCCAGCATCTTTTAATAGCTTAGCGTGACGGATATGAGCCTTCGCACTGGTTGCATCAAACACAATATCCGCCAGTTCCGGTCTTTCTAAAAATCCTTTTATTCCCGTATCAATCGTTTCATACCCTAGCTCCCGCGCTTTTCTTAATCCATCAGACTCTGGTTCAATACCAATGACAGTCGTTAATTCAAGTTTGTCAGATCTACGAAGTTTCAGCATAAGGTCTGTGCCAATATTTCCTGAACCAAGAATGGCAACTTTTACTTTTGACATATGTACTCCCCTCTCATATTTATCAAATGCGCCTCGGCGTATTTGCGCCCAGA
>NZ_JBALOX010000270.1:2572-5007 GCF_036965165.1 Bacillus sp. JJ1521
GACGTTGCCACAGGATGTGGCGTACTTAGTCTTTAATCTTACTCCTCGAAAAATTTCCATTGAAAATCTGTGGCATCCGTTGGAGGCTTTAACTTTATTCAATGGGATTAAGCTCCCGCTGAATAAAGTTAGAAACGTACGCTTACTTGCCCGATATGAGCAAATCTTGCAGTGAATGAATCGCCTTCACGAGCTTCGATTGCCGCCGATAATGCACCGGATAAAATGACTTCACCAGCTCTTAACGGAATATCAAATTCAGACAGCTTATTCGCTAACCATGCAACACAATTTGCCGGGTTCCCTAATGCTGCGGCACCGACCCCTGTGTTGGACAACTCGCCATTTTTTGAAAGCGTCATTCCGATTAACTCAAGGTCAATATCTTCTACTTTAGTGGGCTTTCCACCTAACACATAAAACCCAGAGGATGCATTATCTGCGACCGTATCAGCAAGCTTAATCTTCCAATCTTTTACTCTGCTATCTACGATTTCTAAGGCAGGAACGATATATTCCGTTGCATGAAGAACATCAAGTGCAGTCACATTCGGTCCGCGTAAATCCTTGTTTAAAATAAACGCAATCTCCGCTTCCACCTTAGGCTGCAGTACTTTTTCGAACGAAATCTTCCCGCCATTTTCAACCACCATGCGATCCAATAAGTGGCCGTAATCCGGTTCGTCTACCCCTAAAAGATTTTGCATCGCTAACGAGGTTAAACCGATTTTTTTCCCGACAATTTTCTGTCCTTGAGATAATCTTTTTTTAATATTTTCAAGCTGAATATAGTACGCGTCTTTAACCGTTAACTCTGAATCTACTGAAGTTGGCGGGTCAATGCCAACTCCAGTAGATTCTGCTTTAGCCAATTGTAAGGCAAATTGTTCAATTTTATTCGTCAAAGGTCCTACTTCCCTTCTTAAAGTTTAATCGTGATATTTGATAGTTCTGAATAAAAATCAAGACTATGCATACCGCCAGTTCTGCCGATGCCACTATGTTTCGTTCCACCAAATGGTGTACGTAGGTCACGTAAGAACCATGTATTCACCCAAATAATTCCGGCTTCGATTTGGTGGGCAACACGGTGAGCACGTCTTAGATCATTCGTCCAAATGGTTGCACTTAATCCATAGTGAGTGTCATTTGCTTGCATGATGACTTCTTCTTCAATATCGAATGGTGTAACAGTCACAACAGGTCCGAAAATTTCTTCTCGAACACAACGAGAATTACGATCCAACCCAGTTATAATCGTAGGCTCTAAATAATAACCTTTGTCGAAGCCTTCAGGACGTTTTCCACCTGTTACAAAAGTACCGCCATCATTGCGAGCAATTTCAAGATAGCTTTTCACTCGGTCATAATGTTCTTTACTGATTAAAGCTCCAACATTGGTGTCTTCACTTTCTGGTAGGCCAACTTTTAATGTCTTCACTTTCTCGGAAAATTTGTTTAAGAACTCTTCATAAATTGGCCGTTCAACATAAATTCTCGAACCGCAAAGACATACTTCGCCTTGGTTGATAAAGCTTGATTTAATGGTCGTTTCGATCACCTCATCAAGATCGGAATCCGCAAAAATAATATTTGGATTTTTACCTCCAAGCTCGAAGGATAATTTTTTCAATGATGGAGATGCTGCTCTCATAATCGCAGAGCCTGTTCCGGGTTCACCGATAAAAGAAATCGCATCAACATCTGGATGCTCAGAGATTGCACTTCCAGCAGAATCAGTACCGAAACCATGAACTAAATTGACTACCCCGTCCGGAACTCCGGCATCTTTACAAATTTCCATCAATACTGTTGCAGTCATCGGTGTCCATTCAGCTGGTTTGATGACCGCCGTATTCCCCATTGCTAGACAAGGCGCTAATTTCCAAGTAAGAAGCAATAATGGTAGGTTCCATGGCTTAATAATTCCTACCACACCCACTGGACGACGATGCGTATAATGCAAGGCTTTATCGTCCTGCAAATTTGCATCGGTATTAACCGAAATCATATAATCAGCGAAGAAGTGGAAGTTATATGCCGCACGTGGAATATCCACGCTATTTGCTAACCAAAATGGCTTTCCAGTATCTAAAGATTCAAGTCGTGCGAGTTCTTCTTGTCTTTCAAGGATTAAATCCCCAATTCGACGTAGAATTTTCGAACGTTCTTCAACTGTTGTGTTTTTCCACTTTCCATTTAAAGCTCTTTTTGCAGCAGCTACAGCAAAATTGACTTCTTCCTTTCCACCTTCTGCAACTGTTCCCAAAACCTCTTCAGTTGCAGGATTAATATTATTAAATGTTTTTTCGTTTTGTGATCCAACAAATTGTCCGTTAATAAAATGCAAACAATCTATTGCCTTAACTCTTGTTTCTACTTGCATTAAAATTCCTCCTTAAACTTAACGAAATTTTTTGATAATTTATATCTGT
>NZ_JBALOX010000271.1:0-11023 GCF_036965165.1 Bacillus sp. JJ1521
TTTTAATTGTCGTCTTTCAATTAAGTTTTTAATATTTCCGTATATAGAAGGATTGATTATGAACATGATAATCATTCCTTTTTGCTTCCAGCTTATATAGGGATTTTTCATTAGAGAAACTATATTTCCATTTAGGGTCTTTTTAAGTTTTTTCAATTCCTTTCCAACATCACTAAGATTTGACTTAGCGACGAAATAATACCAAATAAGCACTTCTAAATAACATTTGAATGCCTTTTCATGCAAATTTTTTTGGCTTATTGATTTGAAGAAGTCAGCGCGTTCCTTAAGGGCAAATACCCTATCAAATTTTTTAATTGAAAAAGGAGAATACACGATACTATCTGGCCTTTGAACGTAGTAATACAATTTTGCTGAAACAGAAGTTACCATTGTGGATTGATAGTAAATTCTGTGAACGATAAGCTCATCTTCGTATATTACTCCTTCTTGATACTTTAAGGATTGAAATAAGTTTTTTTTATACAACTTGTTCACGGCAAATATCCACCTTTCACCACCCTTCCCCATTGGGTCAAATACGTTTTCATTTGGTGAGTATAGTTGGTTTAGTGCTTCGATATTTGTGAAGTTCTGTACGTCATAATCCGAATCAAGGCACTGTTCTAAGTCATTACTTAGGTCTACCTCAACCTTAATCACATCACAAACAACAACATCAGATTGATGTAATTCTGCATTGTTATATAAAATCTCATACATTTTTTTATTGATATAATCATCACTATCCACAAACCCTATATATTTTCCTTTTGCAATCTTAATTCCTGCATTTCTTGCAGATGATAAACCTCCATTTTCTTTGTGTATAACCATCACTCGCGAATCACTCATTGCATACTCATCACATAGCTTCCCACAATTATCAGGTGACCCATCATTCACAAGAATAAGTTCAAAATCTGTAAATGTTTGATTTAATATGGAGTCAACACATTTGCGTAAATACAATTCAACCTTATATATTGGAACGATAATGCTTATTTTTGGTTTCATAATTATATTCCCAACCTTAATATTTTTCTTGAATTATTCGTTAAAAACAATAAATTAGTACTACATTGAAGCAACGTAAGTGTTAGCTTATACTTTAACGAAAGTGCATTGTTAAACATTATCAGTCTATAAACCTTTTTAACGATTTGTTTAATTACAATTAAATACTTCTCAATGTGCTCCTTATCTTCCACTTGATTTAGAATATAATGAATATTATCCGTACATCCGTATGCAAAACAGGATATAACCTCTTCTGATAGCTCGGGATACCTTTGATTCATAAAGGGTAATATTTCATCCCACCCTAAAAAGGCATCCAACCTTTTTTCATTGAAGCGTGATGTAAGAATGCTATTTTCACGTTTAACATAGATATAACCGATATAATTTGTATAAATGGATCTAATCGATTGGCTAAATAACTTATAAGTTGTTGATAAATCCTCGTGAATGCGACCTTCAGGAAATGTAATATTGTCAAAACAGCTCCGTCTAAATAATTTGTTACATAATGAAAAACGATATAAATTCCCCTTAAACAGTTCTCTCATTGCTTCAATATGATTAAGCTCTTTTATGAGTTCACTATTAGATTCATTGATTATCTTTCCATTTATTTCTCTACCTAATTTACAAACAGCTATATCAGAATTAGTTTGTTTACATAATTTCAGTAATTTACTATACATATCTTTATCGACATAATCGTCCCCGTCAACAAAGCCGATAAACTCACCATGAGAAACAGAAATTCCTATATTCCTTGCTGCACTTACCCCACGATAATTTGTATGGTAGACTTTTATTCTATTGTCTTTCTGAGCATATGAATCACAAATGATTCCACTTCGATCTATTGATGCATCATTTACTAATATTAATTCAAATTCATTCATGGTTTGATTAAGTATACTCTCTATGCATTTTTCAAGATACAACTCCACATTATGAACAGGTACAATAATACTTATTACCGGTTTCATCACTTAAACAACCTTTTCCTTATATTCTATTTTTTTCTTAAGTTCAGTTGAGGAAACTCCTTTTGTATAAGGAAAGTAGACAATGTCCACACCTACGTGATTAAATTGCTTTTCAACTTCATTAAAAAGAGGATCACCCTTCCAGTCATCCCCAACAAACATGACATTAAATGCTAAATCCTCCCATGCTGAAAACTTGTCTCGATTAATTTGTGGAACAACTTCATCTACATATCTGATCCCCTCTATAATTTCCATTCTTTCAGCAAAAGGAATAACTGGTAGTTTATTTTTATATTTCAGCACTAAATCATCTGTACTGACCCCGACGATGAGAAATTCACATTGTTCTTTTGCCCTTCTTATAATATTTAAATGACCAACATGAAATAAATCAAAAACACCCGTTGTATATCCAATTTTATACGGCTTCATTCATTTTCCTCCCATTTTCGTTAAAACAAACTTCACTTATACGCTTAACTAAAATCTCATTAGCCTTTCCATCTTCAAATGAGCCAACTTTTTCAAAAAAGTGTTTTAAATCGGCATTGTATTTTTCAAATTCAAATAAGTTAATCTCATTAAGCAAGTCATTGTTGGTCATTGCAGCTTTAAAAGGTAATTCTAATAAATCAAAATAAAGGTTTCTATCTTGTTCTATATAATCGTTAAAATCAGGAACATATAAAAAACATGGCCTACGGGTAATAGAATAATCAAACATAAGCGATGAGTAATCAGATACTAAAACATCAGATATACTTAACAATTCTTGAATATCATTGTAACTCGTTACATCAACTACATTATTGCCGCAAATAAGCTCTTTTGATTTTGACATTAAATGAGGGTGTAATTTAACTAAACATATCCATTTACCCCCGAATTTATTTGCTAAGGTTTTTAGTAAGCTTAAATAATTGAGATCATATACTGCAAGATTACTATCATTCCTAAATGTGGGTGCATATAACACAACCTTATAATCAGGAGGGATCGATAATGCATGAAATACCTTTTCTTTCAATAAAGAATTATTATTAAATAGAAAGTCATTTCTTGGTGTTCCATGTTCAAAAATTTCTCCCTCATACCAAAAGGCTCTTTTAAATATATTTGTGCTGTATTTACAGCCAGACAATAATAGATCACATTTTTTGGAATCCTTTTTAGCCATATGAACATACTGTTCGGGTAGTGAAATTTCTGCATCTTTTTCAATTTGTTTTAAACGCAGGGAGCTATGCCATGTTTGTATGTAATACTGAGTTTTTCTTTTCACAAACAAATCTGTTGTTCTAAAATTCGTAATCACCACTTTGGAAGTACAAAGTTCATAAAAGTATTTCAAAGTCATTGTCTTTACTGTTCTTATGTTTGGAATGTGATCCTTCTTTTTAAAATCATTGAAAGCCCAAACAATATCAAATTGACCCTCCGGAGTATTTTGGATAATATATTCGGAAATATATTTTGGATTACATCCGTATTGACTCCCATAATAACTAAACATAAAGATTTTATTTTTCTTTATAGGAAAACAATTAAATATATGGATAACTGCTAAGGAAAGATATTTTTTTAGTTTCTCAACTAGCTTCTTCATTTATTAAATCCCCTTTGGTCTTAACGTTTATTCTTTCTAAGCCAATAGGTTTTGACAACATCTTACACTTCCTTAAAACCTTCCTAATAAAAGGTAAGCAAATATTAAAATATGGATGAATTGCAAAAAATCGTAATTGCAGGTCTAATTGTTTATCTCCTTTAACAGCAATTTGAAATTCATTGTAATGATCCACGATATAAGCCTGTATCTTTCTTTTGTGTAAACTAGATTTATCTTTTTTCCTATTCATTAGTAAGAGATTGTAATGGATTAAACTATTTTTCAATATAACCTTATAGGACTCATTAGTTAGCTCTGGATAATACTGTTCGATAAAGTAGTGCCTTTCTTTTAATCCTTCAAGAATATCTAAGTTTCTGTGAGTATATGTAGAAACGATACTGTCACTCCGTTGTAAATAGAAATACAGTGGTTGATGCACGATTACATACGTATTTACGAGGTGCATAACATTATGAGCCCAAAATACGTCTTCAAATAATACCCCCTTCTTAAATGGAATATCTTTAATAATCTTTGTTTTGTAGAGCTTCCCCCATGCAAAGTTTTTAATTCGTTCGTTTAAAACCAACTCTGCCATTAAAGCTTTATTTCCTAAAATAATTGGTGGATCATCCTTTTTATAATACCTATCATCAAAAAGTAAATAATCCTCATAAGCATAATAAAAAGCAGACTGAACTACATCTGCTTTATGCTTACGGCTAATATTAACCAGTTCTTCTATCATATTCTTTTCTAACCAATCATCACTATCTACAAAAATAGTAAAATCTCCGGTAACGTATTTTATACCAATATTTCTTGCATCCGATAATCCACCGTTTTTCTTATGAATAACGATTATCCGGTTATCTAGCTGAGCATATTCCTCTGCCATCGCACCACAATTATCAGGAGACCCATCATCTACTAAGATGATTTCTATATTTTTATATGTTTGATTTATAATCGTTTCAATACATCTATTCAAATATTTTTCTACCTTATATATTGGCACTACAATACTTACCAAATCCTTTTGCAACATACTTTAACACTCCTATGTTACGTTTTAGGCATAAAAAAATCCGATGCATGATTAAACACCGGTTGTTCACTTCTATTTTGTTTTTCAGACTGTTCGTTATACCCATTTGGGTTGTTTTGTTGCCATCTCCAACTATCTTCACACATTTGATCAATTCCCCTGGTTGCTTGCCAGCCAAGATGATTTCTTGCCTTGGATGGATTAGCGGAACAAATCGCTACATCACCTGGGCGTCGGTCTTTAATGATATATGGAATTGACTCCCCAGAAGCTTTTTCAAATGCTTCAACCATCTCAAATACGCTGTAACCTTGACCAGTACCAAGGTTATAGACTCCAATCTCTTTAGTTGCCAATACCTTTTCCAATGCCTTTAAGTGACCATTCGCTAGATCAACCACATGGATATAATCTCTTACTCCTGTTCCATCGATTGTATGATAATCGTTTCCAAACACAGTCAAATGCTTTAATTTGCCAACTGCTACTTGCGAAATATATGGCATAAGATTGTTCGGAACCCCTTTTGGATCTTCGCCCATAATCCCGCTAATATGAGCTCCGACAGGATTAAAATATCTTAATATAGAAATACTCCATGTTTGATCTGATATATATATATCTTTCAAAATTTCTTCGCACATTTGCTTTGTCCGCCCGTATGGATTCATCGGATTTAACGGAGTTTCTTCACTAATTGGAACCTCATTTGTTGATCCGTATACAGTAGCAGATGAGCTAAATACGAGGTTTTTCACCCCATGCTTCCTCATAGCCTCACAAAGTAAAATGGTACCGGTGACGTTATTTTCATAGTATCTAAGTGGAGAGTTAACAGATTCACCTACTGCCTTAAGACCGGCAAAATGAATTACAGCCTCAAATTGATTTGTAGAAAACACCTCTTCTAGTCCTTTTTTGTCTAATAAATCAATTTGATAAGTCTTAAAGTTTTTATTTGATAATTTAGATACACGCTTTAATGATTCTGTCTTACTATTAGAAAAATTATCAATTACAACAATTTCATAACCATTATTTAGGAGCTCTAGACATGTGTGACTGCCAATATAGCCTGCCCCACCAGTAACTAGAATCGCCATATATTATCCTCCATTTTCAAATATATTTACCTTATTAACCCATATAATTTCTCAAGTTCAAATTGGTTACCAAAATTAGTCTTTTTGCAGTTATTTACAAGTTTTTCTCTAAGTGCATTGTCAATGTATAATCTTTCTACACCATCCGCTATTCCTTCAACAGATAAATCACATATGTATCCGTCAATCCCGTTCTTCACTTGACTTGGGGCAGTTGGATAATTTGTGATGAGTACTGGCTTTGAGAGGATCTGTGCTTCTCCAACAGTTACAGCTTTTCCCTCATACCTTGAAGGCTGTACATATAGATCTGCAGCCTTCATAAATGGAAATGGATTCATCTTTTTTCCTAACAAAATAAACGACTCTTCAAGTCCATAGTTAGAAATTAAATGTTTAATTATCCGTTCATCTCCACCATATCCAACTACATACCATGCAATATCTTTATATCCTTTGTCTTGAAGGATCTTTAGGGCTCTAACGGCATTATCAATACCCTTTGCATGTGAAAATCTAGCCACTGTGATTAATTTAAAGCGCTGATCGTTTAACATTGGATTTTCTACTGGCTCATGAGACAATTCTCTTACAAACTCTGGAGATGAAATATTTTCCATTACACTTACCTTTCGTTTTAGTACCGGGTACTTTTTCACGAAAGAGTTTTTACACTCTTCAGATACCGCAACAATGTGGTCAAATTTCATCCACATTTCTAAATCCATTTTTTGATCGGTTTCTACTGTTGAAAAATCAGTGTGCACCCATGCAATTTTTGTTTTTGCCTTAACTTTATCTGCTATAAAGTAGTGCGGCCATAAATAACTTATTGCAACATCATAACTTTTTTCTAATTTCGGTAGAAGTGGTAATGCATATTTCCACATATATTGCATCTGTTTGTATCCATTTTCATTTGTACGATCTAAACTAGCTTTATATCTAGAAAAAAGTCTTATGATTCCGATTGGTAAATTTCCTCTCTTTAAAATCTGTCCAATCGACATTCTAAATGTTTTGTATGCTTTAACTTCATTCAATAAATTTGGGGAATCGGGCAATAGATTCATAAACTCACCAGTATGACTATACAGCATAAGATCAACATTAAAATTTTCATAGTCAAAATTATTCAACATGCTTATTAAACTTCTTTCTACCCCACCAACCTCCATATCAAATGAAGAAATGAGTACGTTCTTCATGTGCCCCTCCAAGTTATACCTGATAAATATCCAAAAGATTAGAAATACCTTTTGTCATTTCATATCCCTTTTTCTTAAAACCTTTAATTATCTTTTCTGTTTCTGTTTCTTTTTTGTTGGCTAGTTCTAATATTTTTTTTGCCCAAACTTCGGCCTCATCATTAAGATTCAGTCTTGTGACTAAACCCAGTTCTAAATCCGCTTCAGGTTGTATTGCTTCTGAAACAATACACGGAAGACCACTAGCCTGTGCTTCTAAAAGCACAAGACCTAGTCCCTCATAAATAGAAGGGAACACAAAAACATCCATACAATGTAACATTGTAGAAATATCATTCCGAATCCCTACGAACTTTATATTGTGGTATATATTTTCATTTTTCGCTATTGCTTCAATTTCTTGTTTTAGATCTCCATCACCAACTAAAAGTAAGGTAATATTTGGATCCATTTTTAAAAGGTTTTTCATAATATTTAATAAAAATTTGTGGTTTTTTGATTCTATAAATCTCCCAATATGACCAATTACGATACCGTTATCCATGGAGGACTCGTTTTTAAAATGATTAATTTGCTCGCTTTCAACTTTTAAAAAAACCGAATAGTCAATAAGATTTGGAAAGAACTTATAATTTAACTGTTTTAATACACTATTCCCAAATAAATATTTCCCTGCCTCGTTACTGCAGGCCAGCAAATGAGTAGATGTACTCTTGATTAAAACCCTCATAGCCCTTATATATAATTTTCTAATGACAGAATCACTATTGTCTAAAGTTGTATGAGCATGAGCTACTCTTATTTTTATTCCAGCTAATTTTGCTGCTAAATTAGCTATCCCACAATGAAAGAGTGTATGAGAATGAACAGCTTCATAGGGTCCATATTCTTTTATTACACGTAAAAGATCCTTTATTGATTGTGTGTTAGATAACTTTATAACTCTTCCACCCAAACTTTTAATTTCTTCATCATAATGAGCATTCTTTCGAGAAAAAGAAATAAAATCAAACTGTACCTTTTCACGGTCAATATTTCTATAGATATTCATTAACATCGTTTCAGTCCCAGCCCTGTTCATTGCCCCGACTATATGAAGAATTCTTTTTACATTTAATTTAGTCACTTTTAACCCTCAATATCCTACAACATTTTTTTCCTTGATTTTTAGTGAACTTTTTAAGCACTCAATCACTCGAATTTGTTCACTTTCTGTCATATTTGTACCTGACGGTAAACAGATACCATTCTCAAATAAATGTTTGGAGACATCTAACCCCTCAAAGTGAGGATAAAATTTTATACCTTCGAAAAGGGGCTGTAGATGCAGTGGCTTCCATACTGGTCGCGCCTCAATATTTTCATTAGCTAAGGATTGCAATAATTCATCTACAAAAACCCCAGAAATTTCCTGGTTTACTGTCAAGGTTGTGAGCCATCGGTTTGAAAATGTATCTTCTAATTCAGGCATAAATTCAATACCTGGAATACTGGCTAACTCCTCGTAATATCTATTAAAAATTGCTCTTTTTGTTTCAACTCGACTATTTATAACTTCTAATTGGGCTCTACCAATCCCGGCTAAAACATTACTTAACCGATAATTGTAACCTGTAGTACTGTGCTGATAATGTGGAGCAGGATCTTTTGCTTGGGTTGCTAAAAAACGCGCTTTATTCATTGCTCCAGTATCATTTGATACAAGCATTCCTCCACCCGAAGTGGTTATAATTTTATTCCCATTAAAGGAGTAAATGCCATATTCACCTAAGGTACCACTTGGTTTTCCCTTGTATGAAGAGCCTAAAGATTCAGCCGCATCTTCTATTATCGGAATTTTATATTGGTTGCATGCTAATTTAATTTCATCCAATTTAGCGCTTTGACCATATAAATTGACCACTATTATTGCTTTAGGTAGGTCATCATTATCTGCAGCTTCCTTAAGTGCAACCTTTAACGCATCAGGAGACATGTTCCAGGTTTCCGGCTCGGAATCAATAAAAACAGGTATAGCACCTTGGTACAAGATAGGATTTGCACTCGCTACAAATGTAAGACTAGAACAAAAAACCTTATCTCCCGACTGGACTCCTAATAAAGAAAGAGCCAGATGAATTGCCGCAGTTCCTGAACTTACTGCAACAGCTTCATTGACTCCAACATAAGAAGCAATCTCTTTTTCAAATGCATCAACATTTGGACCTAATGGTGCGACCCAGTTTGTCTCAAATGCATCGATTATATATTTTAGTTCGTTTCCACTCATATGGGGAGCAGATAAATAGATTTTTTTGGGCAACCCTAAACACCCCCAATTACTTTTTTAGATTTTACGACTGCAGGTACCCCAACAGCTGTAGAGTTTGATGGTATATTGCTAATGACTGTTGCCCCTGCACCAATCACTGACCATTTTTCAACTTTCACATTTGGAATAATTGTTGCTCCTGCACCAATATGGACTCCATCTTCTATTTCAACTGAACCTGTTAAAGTAGCATTGGGCGAAATATGAACGAAATCTCCTATATTATTGTCGTGTTCTATCATTGAACTAGAATTAATTATTGAATGAGACCCGATTTTAGCATCAGCATTTACAACAGCATTTGCAAAAATAACTGTTCCTGTACCGATTTTTGCACTTTTGCTTATAACTGCCGATTGATGAACTAAAGTTGTATAATAATAATCAGGTATATCTAAATCATCAAAAATTCGTTTTCTTATACGATTATTTCCTATTGCAATAACAAATTTGACATCACAAAAAAATTCTATCATTTTAGTTGCTGATAGAATTGGCCCATAATATATGTTATTTTCGATTGTGAAATCCAAATATTTATCATCAAAGAATCCAACAATATTATTTTCCTTATCGTTTTTAATTAATTCTTCAATTACCTTGCTATGACCGCCTTTACCAATAACAGCAATATTCATCCATGACCCTCTTTTATAGTAGACTTATTACCTTTAAAGCTTTCAACAGTGGGGTGATTTTGTTGTGTAATTCCATGTGACTTAATCACTTTCCAAACCGTAATTAATAATATTTTAGTATCTAGCATAATTGTATGGTTATTTACATACCAGAGATCATGTTTAAACTTTTCCTCCCAGGTAATTGCGTTTCTACCGTTAATTTGTGCCCAACCAGTAATTCCCGGTCTAACATTGTGTCTTTTGGCTTGTTCTTCCGTATATAAAGGAAGGTATTCCATCAATAATGGCCTTGGACCTACTAAACTAAGGTCACCTTTTATCACATTAATAAGTTGAGGTAGTTCATCTAAACTAAATTTTCTTAATAAAATCCCAAAACGAGTGATCCTAAGTTTATCTGGTAGTAACTGACCATTACTATATCTATCATTAGTCATTGAGCGAAATTTATAAAGGTAAAATGGCTTTCCGTATAAACCAGGACGTTGCTGTTTAAAAATAACAGGGGATCCAATTTTATTACGTACAATTCCCCCAATGATAAGCATGATTGGGGATATACAAATAAGCAAGGGTACCGTAATGATTAAATCAAAAAAGCGTTTCATCTTATCCCCCTATCATTTAATCTTCTTCATATATAAAAGCTAAAAACTGATTCTTTATCTCTTCAATTAATTCCTTTGTTTCAATATTCTCTAGTTCTTGACCCTTGTTATAGATGTTAACTAATATTTGTTGTAAATCCTGCTGGCTAAGTTTTTCTGAAATATTCATCTTTCATTAACCCCATCCGGTTTGTATTTAAAGTTCAAGAGAAAAACGTAATAAAGTCACTTCGATACTTAATGTTTAAAGATATTACATTTTCATAGTAATAATAAAGAAAGAAACAACCTACAACACCAAAATATACAAACTTTTGACTTCTCTCAGCGAAAAGTTTTACAATCCATGAAATTAAAATTACTTGATATAAATCGAAGTAAATAGAAAACCTTGCAAATATCCAGTTTTGTGTAGATATTATCATAAAAACCAATCCAATTATCGACATATTCACTATATAATCACTTTTCGGGAAAATTTCTCTA
>NZ_JBALOX010000272.1:0-1995 GCF_036965165.1 Bacillus sp. JJ1521
CTAGTGAAAGGAATAAGTTACGATCTGCCTCATACTTTATTAAAAATTCCGAAGACGAGTTAATCGGGATATTGACCATAAATTACAAGGTGGACGAATTAATCGAACTTCGATCTACATTAAATCGTTTAATCAGTGGTTCCGAGCAGTTTACTTTTAAAGGGGAAAACTTTTATGAGAGCTTTAATTTATCATTTGAAGATTTAATGAATAACACCATTCAGGATGCATTGAAAAAATACAATGTACCTCCCGATCGTTTGTCCCATGACGAAAAATTGGATTTAATTCGAACATTAGATGAAAAAGGTACCTTTTTACTTAAAGGATCGGTTGCGGAATTAGCCAAGGTTTTACAAACATCAGAAACATCGATTTATCGATATATAAACAAACTATAAATAATTTTGAAATCTCTTTTCTGGATATTTACAGAAAGGAGATTTTTTTGTCACAATTATAATTTTTTTGACTATTGTAAACGTTTTCTCTTCGTGTTAATATATTTACAAGATGAAAATTTATTAACATTCAGAGAGAGGATGAACCCAGATGAAATTTATGACTGCAGAACCTTTTAGAATCAAAATGGTAGAGAGAGTGAAAAAGACGACAAAACAGGAAAGACAGCAATGGCTAAAAGAAGCTGGTTACAATGTATTCAAAATTAAGGCTGCAAATGTATATATTGATTGTTTAACAGATAGTGGAACATCAGCAATGAGTAGTGAGCAATGGTCAGCACTTATGCTTGGTGACGAATCATATGCAGGTTCTAAGAGCTTTTATAAATTACAAGAATCAGTAGAAGACGTCTTTGGAATGCCTTATGTCCAACCTACACACCAAGGAAGAGCAGCGGATTATATTATGGCAAAACTTTATGCAAAAGAAGGAAAATATGCAATTGGAAATATGCATTTTGATACCTTTAGAGGCAATGCTGAAGTGTTGGGTGCATTAGCCGTTGATTATGTAATTGATGATGGAAAAGATACAGCTAGCCCGGCTCACCCATTCAAGGGAAATATCGATCTTCAAAAAATGAAAAGTTTAATAGAAGAAAAAGGTTCCGAGCAAATATCCGTTGTAATTATAACTGTTACGTGTAATAACAATGGAGGACAACCGGTATCCATGCAAAATATTAGGGACGTGAGTCAATTAGCCAAGGAATACAATATTCCAGTGGTTATAGATAGTGCTCGCTTAGCAGAAAATGCTTACTTTATCCAACAGAGGGAGGAAGGATATCGTAACAAATCAATTAAAGAGATTACTAGAGAAATGTTCTCGTACTGTGAGACTGCTACGATGAGTTCCAAAAAAGACGGAATGGTTAATATTGGTGGACTCTTTGTAACAAAAAACAAGGACATTTTTGAGCAGGCTCAACAACTTGCCATCGTCCATGAAGGATTTATTACATATGGTGGATTAGCCGGTCGTGATTTGGAAGCGTTAGCTGTAGGGCTTCAAGAAGGTTGTGACGAACAATACTTAGAATATCGTATTAACCAAGCAAAATATTTAGGTGATAGATTACTAGAACATGGTGTTCCAATTGTTGAACCAACTGGTGGACACGGTGTGTATGTGGATGGTAGAAGATTCTTTCCACATATACCTCAATCAGAATTTCCTTCACAAAGATTAGTTGTTGCACTTTATGAAGAAGCTGGCGTAAGAGCGGTGGAAATTGGTGCATGTGCGTTTGGTTCAAAGCATCCAGTTACAGGTGAGCCTATTTGGCCAGATATTGAAACGATGAGAATCGCATTATCGCGCAGAGTCTACACAAACAGTCATATGGATGTAATTGCGAATGCACTTGGAGAAATTTATAAAAACCGTGATCAATATAAAGGAATGAAACTTGTATATGAGGCTCCAATTACCTCATTAAGACACTTTACAGCAGGATTCGAACTTTTATAAATTAATAATAGATTATGTAATACAACTAGTTCACACTCTAGGAGGAATAGTAAATGA
>NZ_JBALOX010000273.1:0-4852 GCF_036965165.1 Bacillus sp. JJ1521
ATCTAATAGGAATAAAGGACGTAGGTTTTAAACCAACTAAACTAGATGTTTATGTATACTATAATCTCCAAAAGACAAGGCTTTCATTTCTCATAAATTTGCATCTAGAGAAGGCTTTCATTTCCTCTGCGACTTCATTACATATTGAATATAGTGATATAATATCAAGGAAATACATGAAATATATTGTTATTTTTGCTTATAATATTGTATATCTTGCTATTCAAAAGGAGAACTTATGGTAGAATCTACATTTATGCCAGTATTAAATGAGAATTTTGAGGTTTATTATTGGAGCAAAAAATTTCATTCACATGATTGGGGCAGAAAGCCTCTCACATCTTTAGAAAATTATTCTGAAATCGAGCCTTTATTCCGATTGCATAGTCACGATGCAATGGAGATACTCGTATTTTTAGGGGGCGAATGTGAATTTTTTTGTGAAGGACAAATCTATTCACTAACCAAAGGGGATGTAGTCATCATTCCCCCATATGCGGTACATAAGGCAGAAGTAAGCGATTTTGACAACTATGAGAGAATCGTATCGACGATCAGCAACTCATTATTGGCTGAATTTTTATCGATTTCTCCCTTCATGAGTGACAGCATCATTTATCATAAAACTCAGGGTTCATACGTTGTTCATCTCCATTCCCAAAATTTAAAGGAAATTCTCTCGCTTTTTCAAGAAATAAGTAATCGTATAAAAAATAATAGCGACCCTAATTCCTTTTCCTTACATTATCTATTATTTCGAGCTATGGAAATTATCTTAAATCCAGCCAGTAGTGAGCCAACAAAAAGTGTAAGAAGTGATGCAGATCAACGCTTACATTCCATAATCGAATTCGTTGAAAAACATTTGACCGATCCAGAAATGAATTTAGACAACGTATCTGATCATTTTCATTTAAACAAATATTATTTTTCCCATTATTTTAAAAATCACATGAAGGTGCCCTTTTATCGGTATGTGTTATTGAAACGACTTGCAACCGCCGTTGCCTTCATCCAACAAAATGAGCTCTCAATCGAGGAAATTGCCATAAAATGCGGTTTTCAAGATTACTCCAGCTTTTATCGACTCTTTAAAAAGGAATATAATCTATCTCCTAAAAACCTACAAAAGGAGTTTAGGAAATAGGGCAAAAAGGTTAATAACAATCCTGAACAAAGCAATCATAAAATTCACAGTATTTTGCATGGTCAAACAGGCTTAGAAATGCAAACTTCTCTAAGCCTAAATTAACACACCCGTGACTTCAAGTGGAGTTAAAGCATTTGTGGTGTTTACAAAAACAAACGCATCATATCGTTCGGATATCACTGACGGAACATAGTTGCCATAATGCTCAAATTGTGGATTGTAGACAACGCCAATTGCGCGATGACCAATTTTTTTAACAAATAAATGTTTATTTTTCTTTGTAAAAACGAGAAGTTTATCGTAAGCTCCTGCTTTATACAGGAAGTCTTCCCAACTACCGGCAACTGCGGGAGGGGTATTCATTTTCTTAAAGTTTTCACCCCATTCTGTAGCTGCAATTACCGTACCGTGATGTGTTCCGAAACCGACGATAAACACATTTTCTGTACCTACCTCTTCCCTTAAGAGTTGACCAACATTTACAATTCCTTCATTTGCCATATCAGTAGCTCTTGCATCCCCAACATGAGTATTGTGTTCCCAGATGATCCCTTTGGATTCACGGTTATAAAAGGAATCAATTTTATGTATCACCTCAACCATATGACGATCTCTGATATTCCATGATTCATTATCGTTGGTTATCATGGTTGTATAATAGTTTTCAGCATTTGCAGTAATAAGTGAGTTTACCTCTACGTTTAAACTACCTTCCTCTGAATCCTGATAATTATGTTTGTTTACACTTATTTCCGTTAGAAGTTTTGTAACCTCTTCGTGACACCCTTCAGCATAAAAAGCAGAGGACAAAGCATACTTTTCCACCTCACGATTAAATGGTTCAAAACACGCGAAAGCCTTTCTTGCGACCTCTAGATCAGGTGAGTTTCTTTTTTCTAAATACTTTAGTATTTCATCCATTGATTCCCATAAACTATAGATGTCAATTCCATAAAACCCAACTTTATTTTCACTCGATTTTCCTTGATTAAATTCTTTTAACCATTCAATTAAGTCAATCATTTCTTGATTTGCCCACATCCAGGTCGGCCAACGTTTAAAAGATATGAGGACATCACGAGCATTTTCAAATTGATTTGAATACCCCTTAATATAACGATTCACCTCTTGGCATGCCGGCCAATCACCTTCTACAGCTATGAAGGTAAACTCTTTTTCAACTATTAACCTTTTGGTCATGTCCGCACGAATTTTATAGAATTCAGACGTCCCATGCGAGGCTTCACCCAACAAAATGTATTTCTGATTTGTAATCGCACTAACAAGTGGATCAAGGTCATTTTTGGAACCCGTAATTGGATTAGAATGCTGTTGTATCGCTTGTATCATTTTATCTTCCATAGTAACCCCTTTAGTTTTAATATTTTGCATTATACGAATTATCACCTGATGATCAGATAGAAGAGCCCTGTCATTTGCATTCATATCTTTTCCCAAACCATTCATATTACTAAAGTATCTAAAAAAACCCGACAACCATATTAGGAATGTCGGCAATATTACTGTATAGAAATTGGATTGGTGACGATCATTTACTTTTGAGCCTTTACCCCTGTTTTAACATACGAATCCATTATTTCCTTAGGAACCATGCTTCCTCCCGTTGCCCATGAAATATGAACTGCTTGTTTCATTTTTTCTTTTAAGTGAGTTTTATCGATATACTTTCTTCCTTCCGCTTCTGCAAATAATCGTGCTGGCCCGGCAATTCCTGCTAATGCTGAGGGTTCTAAATAGATATGTTCTGTTTGAGCCAACATACTAAGATAAGCAAATAAGTTATGATCTTCCACCGTATAAACCCCACTAATCAGGTGCTCCAATGTTTTTCCAACAAAGCCCGATGGTCTTCCAACAGCTAATCCATCAGCAGCCGTTTTGTTGTCAATTCCAAAATCTTGGACCGAAATCTTGTCATGTTGCTCCGTTAATAATCCTAATAACATACATGGAGAATGGGATGGCTCGGCAAAAAAACAATGGACATGATCTTTGAAAATTAGCTTCAGACCAAAGGCAACACCTCCTGGCCCGCCTCCAACTCCACAAGGAAGGTACACAAACAATGGATGATCTTCATCAATTGTAATGTTCATCGCATCTAATTGTTTTTGTAGTCTTAATGCTGCTACGGCATACCCTAAAAACAAATTAGTTGAATTTTCATCGTCAATGAAATAGCTTTTAGGATCGTCCTGAGACTGTTTCCGACCTTGTTCAACTGCAACACTGTAATCCAATTCGTGTTCAACAACTGTTACTCCCTTACTTCTGAGCAGGTCTTTTTTCCATTGCTTTGCATCGGAAGACATATGCACCGTTACGTTAAATCCTAGTTTGGCACTAATCATTCCAATACTTAATCCTAGATTTCCAGTAGATCCCACCACAATCGAATAATTGGAAAAGAACTGTCTGAATGAATCGCTATCAAGTTTGCTATAATCTTCGTTCAGAGTCAGAAGCTTATTTTCAATCGCTAAGTCTTCAGCATGCTTTAGTACTTCATAAATACCACCTCTTGCTTTAATGGAGCCAGAAATCGGCAGATGACTATCACATTTTAGGAGCATTTTCCCTTCTATCTTTTCAGAAAATAATCTCTCAAGGGAGCCCTGCATCACAGGAATTTCTTTTAGAGGTGATTCGATAATCCCATTCATTTCCCTTGTCTCTGGGAATACGCTCGCAAGATAAGGCGCAAACCTCCTTAACCTCTTTTCAGCATCACGTACATCCTCGATTCCTAAAGAAACATGTTGAATCGCACTTTCAAAATCGATGTACTTCGGATTATTCCAAAAAACTTCCTCAGTTAAGATGAGTTTTTCTAATAATGGAAAGCTTTGAATCCATGCTTCTTTTGTTTTTCCTAAAATAAGTTCCATTCCTGCACTCCTTTAATGTTTTTGTTACGAATTCGTTAATTCCATTTTATCTTTTAAATTTGTTGTATGGCTACTCATTCGTAGGTTTTTATACAAAACAAAAGAGAGGATACACACCGATCCTCCCTGTACCAAACAATGGTTTTGAACTTATTCTCAAATCAATCAACTAAATTTGCAAATGGCCTCTTTCGGTACACTTTCTTAAAGACTCTAATTAAATGTTTTTTTACATCATTAGGATCATCAATAGGGGTTTCCTTCCAACAAATGATCAAGTCTTGGTAATTTTCTAATTGCCAAATGACCCTCCCGCCATAGTGACCTACATTTTTCCCCATTCCGAATTTTAATAATTGATTAATTCTTGAATTCAAAGTTGCAGCGCTTTTTCCACCACCAGCTTTACCTATATAGATGACTTTCGCATCATTCACCCAATTGTCTTTTAGCTCTTCGATCGGAACATTAGGGTCCTTCCCCTTGAAAAATCCACCTGAACCTTTATTCAAAAACTCTGGAGAATCATTTGGTGTGTAAAGGACCATATACACTCCTCGATTATGGGGAATGATCGAATGATTTTGCATCAATTGACTAACCGGAATATACCCTTCAAAGCCATAATCTTTGATTGATTTAAAATTGCTAAAATCCAAAGCTTCACCTCTTTTTTTCAAGTATTCATGCAATGCACGGTTATATCATCTTATTTTCTATGTATCCATTAAATTCCCAAAATAGAAATTTATAAAGAAAAATCAGGATTACCAAAACTACGTCTTTTATGTTA
>NZ_JBALOX010000273.1:4865-6674 GCF_036965165.1 Bacillus sp. JJ1521
ATATTGTAAAGGAACTGAAAATGAATTGAGGCTTTTTTACATCATTCTTTTATGGGGTGATTTATTTGATAAAAAGAAGAATAGGCATCTCGTTCATCGCCATTGCAACCATTTTAATTGTAGTGGAATATTTTAGTAAAGCTATTGGTGGTCTACTAGTTGGGGACACCATTAGTAACATAAGTTTACTCGCATTATTGGTTGGATTTTGCTATCTCTCCTGGGGAGAATATGACGAATATAAAAATGGTAATAGATTTTCAGGAAGATGAAATTACCTAAGGGGCTTCCAAAATTCAGTTACCTGACTTTTTGGAAACCCCTTTTCAAAAGTTAATATTATTTGTTTTATTAAAGATACACGAACAGATAAAATTGGTTATAAAAAACTTATAAATCCATTAAAACTTTAAGATTCTTCGTAGCTTATTTCCATTTTGATCTTACCTGATTTATGTCTGAAATAAGCATATAAGGCTCCAATGATTAGTAATACTATATTTCCTATTACTAATGTGGCATTTAGATCTTGCATTAATAAATACACCTGAAACCCTGCTGTGACAGTAGCCAAAATACTAATAAACCAAAGTAATGAATTGGAGACACGAAATTTAGACTTATTCCATAAATCTGGTACCACCTTTGGCAATCGAACGGTAGCTAAAGAAAGCACAAGAAGTAAAACATTATTTAAAATGAGAGCAAAGTTTGCAATTCCGCCAATGTTCCACCCGGTTAAAATTGGAATTAAACCTAACACATAGAAGATCGTCAATAATACATGTGGTGTTTTGAACTTATTATTAATAACACCTAATTGCTTAGGCAACCATCCATCAATACTTGCCTGTAAAACTGGCTTCGTTACCCAACCTAATGTTGCATTTAATGTGGTAGCTAATGCAAACATTGCACCACCGACAATAAAAAATACATACAATGGATAAGGTAAAATTTCTAAAGCTACAAGTGTTAATGGTTGATTCACTACATCATTAATCGGAAGAACTCCTGCAGCAACTGTAGCCATAAAAGCATAAACCAACGCAACAGCTATTGTGGAAACAATTAGTACAAAAGGGATATCCTTTGTTGGGTTTTTTGCCTCTGCCCCAAAGTTCATAATAACCGAGGCACCCCCCGTTGCAAAAGTTAATAAAGCAGCCGCTGTAAAGATTCCCATCATCCCACCTGGCATAAATTCAGCACCTGAGAAATAACCTGGTTGAATCTGTGGCATTCCATAAACAATAAAGGCAGTAAGTGCTAGAGCCATTGTAATGACCATCGTATTTTGGACGAGTGCTGCTTCCTTCACACCAAATAGATTAACCACATAAAAAATCGTAAGGATTATCACCGCTATCAGGGTAGAATTGACACCCGGGACCAACGCTAAAAAATAATCTGCGAATGATAGTGCATACATCGCAATTGCAATATTCGATACAATATAGATAATTGTATAAAATCCTGCAAACCGCTCACCTACAAGAAGTGCCGCCTGTGTATAAAATCCACCTCTAAGCCTGACCGTTCCACTTATTAAAATTTGTGTGAAGGCTATGATAATTACAAAAATAGCGGCTATCATAAAGGCGATGTTTACCGATTTACCAGTCATTCCAATCGCGATACCCGTAAGAGCAAAAATTCCCGCTCCTATAATTTGCCCTACTGCAATACCCATTAGGTCCCCTCTACCTAAAACACGTTTTAAGTCTTTGGTAGATGAATTCTTGTTTTCTGTCATCAGACTTTCCCCCTTGTATAACCTCGTTTTTTAATTAATTGATCATACAAACT
>NZ_JBALOX010000274.1:0-4699 GCF_036965165.1 Bacillus sp. JJ1521
GATCTATATAATAGGAAGAAATGATGAGACAGATAAAAATCGTGTCGAAATTCGGAACCTTGTTTCTTCCCTTGATTCCTCAAAACCGTTAATTATGTTAGACCATCAACCAAATGAACTGGATGCTGCTGAAGCTAATGAAATCGACCTGATACTTTCGGGACATACCCACCGGGGACAAGTGTTTCCCGGAAATCTAATTACCGGCATGCTTTATGAAAATGATTATGGGATATTGAAAAAAGGTGATTTACATTCAATCGTATCTTCTGGGTTTGGAACGTGGGGACCACCTCTTCGACTTGGAACAAGGTCTGAGGTTGTTTTAATAAACGTGGAATTCAAAAAAGCATTACCTAATTAAAAGGTAATGCTTTTTTACTTAATTAACAGATGTTGTCGTATTCTCTTTCCCTTTTGAAATAAATTGATCAAGAGCAAACGCCTTAGAACCAGTGATAGCAAGCATCACAGACATCGCAAGAAATGCCATGTCTAATTCATAGCCAGCCATCTGTCCATCGCCTAAAAATCCTATAGCCAGTTTCACTTTAACAATTGCACCAACCATTACTACCGCAAAAAGAATGGAAACGATTCGACTAAACAAGCCAAGAACTAACATAATTCCGCCAACAAGCTCAACAATCGCTACACCATATGCGGCAAATCCTGGAATTCCAATGCTCTCAAACCAGCCAACAGTGTTTTCAATGCCACCTTGAAACTTTACAAGTCCATGAACAAAAAACGTAATACCTAAAACAACTCTAATAATGAAATTCCCTAATTCAAATTTATTTTCCATTTCTATTTCCTCCATTTTTTAAATCGTTCGTCATCCATTCCATAAAATCACGATAATTTTGTAATGAAACGGAGTGACCTTCCGGATATGAATGAAAACTCACATTCGCTCCTTGCTTTTCAAAAAATTCCTTACTTTCTACTCCCCATTGATACGGCAACACTGGGTCATGTTCCCCATGTGAAATGAAGATTGAAAGGTTTTCGACTGGCTGGATGTCATATTCTTCTTTTACAAAACCAGGAATATATCCACTCAGTGCAACAATGCCCTTAATTCGTTCTCCTAATGCAAATCCTAAAGTCATCGACACAATAGCCCCTTGACTGAATCCTAGTAAATAGATGTTTTCTTGATCAATCGGATAGTTTTCCGTAGCATAATCAAGAAAATTCGTGAGTTGTGCAATGCTTTGGTCAAATACTTCCCTATGCGGTTTGCCATAACCTTCAATCGTAAAAAAGGCATACCCAGGTGGCTGTGCCAATGGACCACGAATACTAAAAATATAAAATGTTTCCTCCAAGCCTTTTACCAATGAGAGTAGATCTTGTTCATTGCTCCCCATACCATGCATTAAAAACAAAGCAGGAAATCTTTTATCAGAATCGATTGTTGATGGATTGCGCAGCTCATAAACAAAAGGTGTATTCACTTCAATCATCCCTTCTTCCTGTTATTTACTAAAAGTATCCCCACAGCAAGGTATTTATATAGAGATAAAATATCCATATAAAGAAACCTATAGGCAAAAAAAGAAAACTATTAAGGTTTGTTTTCTAATATGAATATTTGTTGTTTATAAGATAACAAGAGTATAGTAGATTGTCAACATGTTTTTTGCTACTATAGAATTATGTTTCACAAAAGAAAACATGTGAGGTACAGATTATGGATATTGGTACTAAAATTCGCGCGATACGAAATCGAAAAAAAATAACCATCGCCCAAATGTGCGAAGGTACTGGCCTTTCAAAGGGTTTTATTAGTAATGTTGAAAACAACAATACATCCCCTTCAATCAATACGTTAAAAGCAATATCAGATTTTCTCGAGGTTCCGCTTCCCTACTTATTATTAGAGAAAAAAGAACATATGCGAGTCGTTCGAAAGAATGCACGTACAACCACGTCTTTTAACAATTTAAAAGTAGAACATCTTACCTCAAAAGGTGGCTTGCGGATGATGATTGTTGAATGTCCACCAGGTGCTTCAATGGGAGAACCGAACGCCCATGAAGGCGAAGAATGCCATTTAGTTTTAAAAGGAAAAATCCTTGCTGAACAAGGCGAAGATTCCATTATCGTAGAAGAAGGCGATTCCTTCAGTTGGAATGCCAGTGTCCCCCATTTCGTAAAAAATATTGGGGAAACAACAGCAGTGATTTTAATCTCCGTATATTCAGATTCAGAATTGAACGATATTTTGTAGTTTTTTTAGCCTGCGACAACCGCAGGCTTTTTTCATGATTACATCTTGTTCGGCTAAAAAAAATAAAAAAGCTTTGACATCGTTTTAAAAATCATGTACATTATCTAATGTACGAACATTATTAAATAAACAAGAAATTAATATTCGGTTTTAGGAGTGTTTTTAAATGGATAATGTTTTTGATTACGAAGATATTCAGTTAATCCCTGCAAAATGTATTGTAAACAGTCGTTCTGAGTGTGACACAACAGTTGAATTTGGTGGCCACACATTTAAACTTCCGGTTGTCCCTGCAAACATGCAGACCATTATAGATGAGAAAATCGCATTAACTTTAGCTGAAAATGGCTATTTCTATATCATGCACCGATTCAACCCTGAAAAACGTGTTGATTTTATTAAAGACATGCAATCTCGTGGATTAATCGCTTCAATTAGTGTTGGAGTTAAGTCTGAGGAGTACACTTTCGTTGAACAACTTGCGGAAGAAAATCTTGTACCCGAATTCGTTACAATTGATATTGCGCATGGTCATTCGAACTCAGTCATCGAAATGATAAAGCATCTTAAGAAGCATTTACCAAAGAGCTTTGTGATTGCTGGTAACGTTGGTACTCCAGAAGCGGTAAGAGAATTAGAAAATGCTGGTGCTGACGCAACAAAGGTTGGAATTGGACCTGGTAAGGTTTGTATCACAAAAATCAAAACTGGTTTCGGAACTGGTGGCTGGCAACTTGCTGCACTTCGTTGGTGTGCAAAGGCTGCAACAAAACCAGTTATTGCTGATGGTGGTATCCGTACACACGGTGATATCGCAAAATCAGTCCGCTTCGGTGCGAAAATGGTTATGATCGGTTCCCTCTTCGCTGGACATGAAGAATCACCAGGTGAAACAAAAGAAGTTGACGGTAAGCTAGTTAAAGAATACTTCGGTTCGGCTTCTGAATTCCAAAAAGGTGAAAAGAAAAACGTTGAAGGTAAGAAAATCTACGTTGAGCACAAAGGCTCATTAAAAGATACACTTAAAGAAATGGAACAAGACCTACAGTCTGCTATCTCTTATTCAGGTGGAAACAAATTAGATTCAATCCGCCACGTTGATTATGTGGTAGTAAAGAACTCAATCTTTAACGGAGATCGCATCTATTAATAAGACAAGGATGAGCTTAAAGCGGCTCATCCTTTTTTAATTCTGTGGCTATTACATCAATGAAATCATACTCAAGTGGAATATCTGTTGGCGTATAGAAAAATCCATTGTATCTTAACATGTCGCTTGAATTGATGATTAGTGCCTTTATTTGCTTACCTTCATTATCATAAATTGTTGAATCAAAACGATATCCTAAATATCCTGCTGAGAGCTTCCCCTTTTTAAATGTAACCTCGTTTAAATTCTTAATGATGTGGTTGATGTCCTCTTCAGACGTAATATCAAACCTAAATCCCGAGTTCCCATCGACAATATGTATTCTCGAAACATCCTCTGGCCTTATATCAAATAGCTTGTGAGGTACATATGTAAAACTGTATAGTAGTACGAGGAGCAGTGGAATGACGATCAATATTGTTTTCAATTTCATTGCTATGTCCACCTTTCAAAATAAAGGAGTGTTTTCAATTGTATATAAAACTAACGAAAGAACAACAGCAAATGATGATTTCCGACATACAAGAATTCTTCTCACTAGAAAGAGATGAGGAAATCAGTGAATTTGCGGCAGAACAAGTATTGCATTTTGTGAAAGAAAAACTAGCACCACATATATACAATGCCGCCGTCCACGATGTAAAAACGGTGGTTGACCAACAATTCGCCTCCCTTGACGACGAAATTTTAACACTTGAAAGACCAATAAAGAGATAGAGTATAATTTGGTCAGTTTGCTTACACTACCGTAAAGGAGTGATGCCAAATGTCAAAAGACAAATACAATCTTTTTGATCCAGAAGATACATATGGAGTTTTTAAAACTGAGACGGAAGTCGATTCAGATGTTAATGAAGACTTGAACCGCGAAAGATTACTTGATGAGTCGGTTGAAGCTTTTATGAAATCGAAAAAAAATCTACCTAAATAATTCGCCAAAAAATGTATTAATCCTCCAATTCCAAGAAAAAAGGATTATCTCCATTCAGTCGTAAAAGCTACAAATAGACTAAAGAATTGGGGGATTGATATGTTTAGTAGAGGGACGAAAATCACAACACTGTTTTGGATTGCGATTCTAGGGGTTGTTTTAACAACCATTTATACTCTTGTAATTATGATACAGGGTAGTAAAACGATGAAGATGATCCGCTATATTTACAATCAAACAAGAAACGTGGGGAACAAGAAAATCGCGGGGAATGACCCTCGCGATTTTCGTTTACTCTTCGATTTTAAAAGCAAGTCCCTTTTCTTCGAGTGCTTTTCGAAGCTCTCGAATGGCAGTTGGACCGACCCCGTGTAAGGCC
>NZ_JBALOX010000275.1:0-1048 GCF_036965165.1 Bacillus sp. JJ1521
TATTTATAAGAATAAAACCGATCTAGAAATTGCGAAAATGTATCCAGAGTTTGAGGAATATTTGATTCGCAATGTCCAACTAGATGAAGAAACATGGGAAATAGGTATGAAGACTCGTAAAGAACAAACCATAATTAATCTAAATGGAGAACAAAAAACCTTTGATGTCATACGAGTCCCTTTATTTGATGAAGGAGAAAGAGCAGGTCTTGTAACAATTGGAAGGGATATATCAAATGTGAAGGCAGCTGAAGAGCTTGCCTTAAGAAGGGAGAAACTCTCAGTTGTTGGTGAATTGGCTGCTGGAATTGCTCATGAAATACGTAATCCACTAACAACCGTTAAAGGCTTCGTCCAATTGCAAAAGGAAAAAAGTGAATCAACTTCACAAATATCAGACATTATCCTCTCGGAGCTTGATCGAATTAATCAAATTGTCAGTGAACTGCTTGTATTTTCAAAGCCACAAAGTAAAATTTTTAAGGAGTTTAAAGTCAGGGAACTTATTGATTATGTCATCAAGCTCACTTCACACGAAGCTATCCTTCATAATGTAGAAGTACTCGTTGAAAATCATGCGGCAGAAGCAAATCTTTATGGGGATAAGAATGAACTAATACAAGTATTTGTCAATGTCCTCAAAAATTCAATCGATGCAATGCCTGATGGAGGGAAAACGAGAATTCGTACGGATGTCGAAGTCGACAAAGTGAAAATAGAAGTCATCGATACTGGAGTTGGAATTCCTAAGGAAAGGCTTGAAAAAATAGGGGAGCCCTTTTTTACATTAAAAGAAAAAGGAATGGGACTTGGTCTTACAATGAGTAATAAGATTATCCAAGACCATAAAGGGACATTCGAAATTAGAAGCAAAGTTGGGCTAGGAACAAAAGTAATCATCACCTTACCGATCAGACATCACTAAAAGGAGAGCCAAAAACTCTCCTTTTTTTCGTTCGCAAATACCCTAGAAGATTTATGTTGGAAAATACCTATATTTTTGATAAATTTAAATTATTACATAATTACTATTTTTAGTAAATTTAGG
>NZ_JBALOX010000276.1:0-5383 GCF_036965165.1 Bacillus sp. JJ1521
CCAGTTAATGCTGGAAAGTTTCCTTTGAAAAATCGTGGCATCCGCCGGAGGCTATAACTTTATTCAGTAGTGGTTCTACTGAATAAAGTTATTCTTTTGGCGCACGTACGACAGATTCGAATTGACCTTTATGAGAACCGTCGCAAAAAGGTTTATTATTGGATCGACCGCATCTGCATAATGAGAAGGTTTGTTTTGTTGTGAACGTGTTTCCTTCCGCGTCCACCAAATCAACATCACCTGTAATGCGTAAAGAACCATTGTCATTTACCTTGATTGTAACCTTTGACATCTCTGGAATACCCCCTTAGAGTGATAATATTACTATTGATAATAAGGTAATCATTACCAAAACTCAAATGCTTGTTAATGATACAAGTCATTGTAATGATATGTAGAACAAAACAAGATATGTTAAAATATATGTAAACGAACATAAAAGGAGAACACTATGAACGTTACATTTACAGAACGTGCGATTGAAAAACTGAATACACAAATTAAAAATAAAGATAAAAAATTAAAGCTGAAATATGAAACAGAAGGCTGCGGTTGTGTGATGAGTGGGGTTACGGCATTATGGCTGGTAGACTCTGGAGACGAAGATGATCTAACCTTAGAAACGAATTATCAACCATTATTAGTAGAAAAGTCTAAAATGGTATTCTTAGATGAAAAGATGACAGTGGATTTTGTTGAAACTGCAAATTGTTATATGTTAAAAAGCCCAAATGAGATTCTGAATCCACGTTTAAGGTTAGTAGAAGTGAGTGGTGTACATGAGTTCCAAGCTTAAAACAATCCGAAATATTGCAGAAGATAAAACATGGGTTTCCTTTTTACATGATAACCATCCATATAGCCTCTTGCACTGGTCCATTGCAGGGGCAAACCATGAACAAAAGGATGTGTGGTTACTTCAGGATGAGGTGACTTTTGAGGTTCAGGAATTTGAAACGATTGAACTTGCATTGGAATGGATAAAAGAGAACTTAACAGACATTACAGATGTACTTGGGNNACACAAATCAGTCCCTTACATATTTGTCTAAAAAATCATCAATCACTTTTTCATAGGCTTCTTTGTTCTCAGCAAAGGAATAAGCATGTTTGCCTTTTTCCGCAATCAGCATTTGCTTCGGACCTTCCTTCATGTTATAAAGCTCCATTGTCATTTCTGGCAAAATATAATCATCCTTGGCACTGTGGATAAATAAAACTGGATTTTTGATATTTTGAATCACAGAAACGGGGGAAACATCCTTAATACTATATCCATCCCGAAGCTTTAAAGCTACATTGGCAAAAGGAAGAACGAGTGGGGCAGGGATTTTATAATCCACCTTTAAGAGATATTTCAGCTGCGCTTCAAAATCGGAAAACGGGCAGTCTACTATATAAAAATTTGCTCCGTCCTCAATCATTCCAGCGTAAAGTAAAGTCGTCACAGCCCCCATCGATTCCCCGTGAATACCGAGGGTAATGTCGTCCCCATATTTTTCTTTTACCCAGGAAACAACCGATTCAAGGTCGAATTTTTCATAGTGCCCATAGCTTGTCGTTTTTCCCCCGGTTTCTCCATGGCGGCGATGATCGTATAAAAGGACATTCCAGTCACGCTCCAAGAATAGCTTCATGTATTTAATGGAATTTAGTTTATTTTGGGTCACACCGTGGGAGATGATAATGAATCGTTTTTTATTTGTTCCTTTTACAAGCCAGCCTTTAATCATGTACCCAAATTTAGATTGAATGGATACATCCTCCTTTTTCAAAGACTCCACCTCATCTAAGGAAAGTCGCCCCTCTTTTGATTCCCGGTTAAGAATTTCATCATCGGTTTTCTTCTTCATAAACATGACGATGTTTGTAAAAATCATTCCGATTGTGGCCATATAGCCGATAAGAATTCCAAGAATTATAAAGATCTTCTTCATTCTTTTCATGAAAAAACGCTCCTTCTAAAAAATCCGATTGAAAATATATGCTTCCTTTATTATATCCTCTTTTTAGCCAATCTCCATAATTTTCCTACGCCTAAGGTCTTAGATAAAGATATATCTCCGGCTCCTTATGCCACTTCCCTTAAGCCGATATGATTAATTCATACAAAAGTACTAAATTTTACCTATTGGAAGAAAGAGGAGATGTATGGTGAAGCTATTGAAATTTATTGTCCAACGGAAAATTATGATTACATTAATGATTTTCCTGGTAACCGTATTAGGAGGCTATTCTTTTATGAAAGTAGACAAAGAGCTCATGCCTCCAGTAAAACTAGATGGAGCTTTTGTTGAGATTTATGCCGGTGAAATGGCAGCGATTGAAGTAGAACGAACGATAACCACACCCATCGAACAGCGGATTTTAGCAATAGACGGTGTTGAGGGTGTTCAGTCCACTACAAATATCGGAAGAACCGCTTTGGATCTCAAATTTGAAGCGGGGCGAGGTGCAGAGATTTATAAGGAAGTAGAATCAGTCATTGCATCTGCAAAATCGGAGTATCCGAATATCACCGATGTTGCATCAGGTCAATATGGGGGAAGTCAAAGCTACGAATTTTTTATGGATGTATCTGGCGGCAGCATGGAGGAAATCTCAACTTTTGCAAAAGAGATATTAGAGCCACGATTAGAAGCGCTGCCTGAGGTAAGGGATGTTTTACTTACGGGGATAGAGGAGCATGAGGTTGCCATTAATATAGACCGTGAAAAATTACAGGAACATCATCTCGATGTTTCCGGGGTGATTGCGGCGGTCCAACAGTCCAATGGTGAAGCCACTTTAGGAGAATTAAAAGATGATAAGGATTCATCTTCCTTAAGATGGAGCTCCAAGATAGAAAATGTGAGGGATATCGAAAATATTTCATTCCCAACGCAAGATGGCTTTATTTTACTAAAGGATGTTGCAACAATCACAATCCAGCCATTAGAGAATAATTCATATGTATGGAAAAATGGGTCACAGGACTTTATTCTTGTACAAATCGGACGCGTATCCAATGTCACACAAATCGAGATGGCAAAAGCAATACGGGCGGAAGTGAAGAAAATTCAAGACGAAGATCTTGTAAAGAACTTCGAATTAAACGAGGTAGTCGCTCAAGCAGATTATGTTAGTGAATCAATTGATGGGGTTAAAGACAATATTTTAATTGGTGGAGTCATTGCGATTATCATTTTGTTACTGTTTCTACGTAATATTAGGGCAACCTTTATTATTGGTTTATCGATTCCATCTTCCGTTCTTTTAACCTTCACAGCGATGTGGTTATTTGATTATAGCTTTAATATGCTAACACTACTTGGACTTGGCTTGGGGATAGGAATGATGGTGGACTCCTCGATTGTAATCTTGGAAGCCATCTATAAGAAGAAGGAACTAGGATTCGGTAAATTCGAAGCCGTTATCGAGGGCACTAAGGAAGTAGCTTCGGCGGTTATTGCCTCGATGCTGACAACCATCGTTGTTTTCCTGCCAATTGGTTTAATTGGAGGGGAGATGGGTGAATTTGTCATTATGCTATCTGTTGTAGTGGCAATAACCCTAATAAGTTCTGTTGTAATAGCATTTACACTTATTCCAACACTTTCAGAAACATTTTTAAAGCTAAGAAAACCATCTAAATCGAAAAAAGACTCGATTTTCATGAAAGGTTATCGCAATTTAGTGGCTTGGGTGATTGAAAAGAAAAGAAATAGTTTAGCCGTCATCACATTATTTCTACTGATGTTAGTCGGTTCCCTATTTCTTGTCACGAAAATACCGATGACGATCATGCCTGATATGTTAAATCGTTATGCAGAGCTTGCCGTTGACATAGAGCCAGGTTTATCTATTGAAGAAAAACAAAGTGTGGTTAATGAAATAAATCAGAGACTACAAAAAGTGAAAGATGTAGATACACATTATGTCATGGATAATGGAAGCATGCTTTATACCATTATTAATATGACAAAGGGCGATCAAATTACGATAGAACAAAAGGAAGTAAATGAAAACATTCTGGATACATTACGCAACATGCAAGAGGATTACCCTATTTTGGGTGTTCAAAGTGCAATGGCAGGCGGGGGAGGGTTTCCCGTCCAGGTAAAGATTAAAGGAGACAGCCTTGAGCAGCTTCAAACGATTTCAAATAAATTTGCTGCCGAGCTTAAGAATGTAGATGGGATTTCTGCCATCACAAATTCTATGGAAAGAACTTCAGAAGAGCAAATCGTTGTTTTAAAAGAAAAAGAAATTGAAGAGGCTGGCTTGCATCCTTCACAAATTAAACAATTTATTGAAGCTTCGTTTATTAAAATGCCTGTCGGTACAATGCAGAATAATGATGAAACCTTACCTTTACATGTAAGTTGGAATAAAATTCCTGCAACAAAAGCTGATTTACTCGATCTGAAAATGTCTGTTCATGACGGAGAAAAGCCACTTTCCTCCTTTATTGAACTTAAAACGGTTCAAACACCAAATGAAATCATTCATTCTGATGGGGAAAGACTTGTAACCATTTCTGCTGATATAAAGGACCGTGATCTTGGTGCAGTGAATCGTGATATTCAGAAAATGATGGATGAATTCGAGGTGCCAACAGGGTATAAGCTATCTGCAGGTGGTGATTTAGAGCAGCAACAGGAGCTAATGACGGATATGATTTTTGTATTAGCGATTTCAATCTTCCTTGTTTATTTAGTAATGGCTGTTCAATTCAATCATTTTGGGCATCCATTGCTCGTAATGTCCGTTATTCCGATTACCATCATTGGTGTTATTTTAGGATTATTTATAACCCAAATGGAATTAAACCTCATGTCAGGAATGGGTATCATTATGCTGGTTGGTATCGTTTTAAATAACGCGATCTTGCTAGTAGACAGAACAAACCAGCTCCGGAAGGAAGGATATACGATTCAAGAAGCACTTATAGGGGCCGGTAANNGATTTTTATGACCACCTTGACAACAGTTGCTGGTATGCTTCCGCTTGCCCTTGAATCCGGGGCTTCCGGTAATTATCAGGCACCGATGGCAACTGTTATCATCTCTGGGCTATCGTTTGCAACCTTAATTACATTATTGTTAATTCCTGCTGTATATCGATTATTTTCTTTCTCGCGGTCGGCGGAAACCCGTAGAGCAAGAAATAAAGTAAAAGCAACTGTAAAGGTCGAAACAGCCCCGAAAATCTAAAAAAACCCTTGGTGTAGTTCAGTTCAACTATACCAGGGGATTTTTCGTTATTGCTCTGAATTTTGACGGTTTGTAGGGTGAATGGCTTTTTCCATTTCTTCAGCAGCCATTGTATTGTTTGTCGTATCAGCATTCGGTTTTCCTTTTTGAGAACGACCTTTGTCACGTTTTGCCACACTTAACAACTC
>NZ_JBALOX010000276.1:5394-8613 GCF_036965165.1 Bacillus sp. JJ1521
GTCTCTCCGGTCCTCACGTATTAAAGGCATACGCTCCGGTCCTCAAGCCGCGAGTTCCTTGACCTTCTTGCTTCTGATTTGTCGCCTTTTTGAACCTTATTTATAAATTTCATGGATAGGTTGTGGAGTTTTGAAGTGAAATATTCCTATTTTGCAGATTGCAATCGATAATATTTACTTTCAATGGGCCGGGTGAGGTGAGGTTTAATGACATCAACGGCCTCTACAAGCTTTGCAAGATTGATCCCTGTTGAGATTCCCATTTTCTCAATCATATATACAACGTCTTCAGTGGCAACATTGCCAGTCGCACCAGGAGCAAACGGGCAACCACCTAAGCCACCTGCTGAGGTGTCAAAGCGGTCAATTCCGGCTTGAAGAGCAGCGAACACATTGGCCAGCGCCATGCCGCGGGTGTCATGAAAATGTGCAGTCAACATGGTGTGTGGCAGCTCTTTTTTAAGCTTTGAAATAAGTGAGAAAACCTCTTTTGGAGTTGCTTTTCCGATTGTGTCGGCAACACTCAATTCATCAACACCGTACTGAACAAAGGTTGCGCATAGCTTTAATACAGCCTCTTCATCTACCTTTCCTTCGTACGGGCAGTAAAAAGAGGTAGAAATACAGGCGCGTACAAAATATCCCTTTTCCTTTAATTCTCGAACAAGAGGTTTTAGTTCCTCCATACTTTCAGTGGTTGTTTTATTAATATTCTTTTTATTAAAGCTTTCACTGACCCCAACAAAAACGGCAACCGCTTTACAATTTGTATCGTAAAGTCTTTCAATTCCTTTGCGATTTGGAGCCAATACAATATTTCGAGCATCATCTAAACAGGCTGTAATGACTTCTGCGGCATCCTTCATCTGAGGAACCCATTTCGGGGAAACAAATGAAGTAAGTTCCATTTCTTGAAGGCCCGCCTTTTTTAATTTTTTAATAAAATCAATCTTGGCCTCTGTTGGGATTAGGCTTTTTTCATTTTGCAAACCATCACGTGGTCCGACTTCAATAATCGTGACTTGCTTAGGTAATTGCATCGACAACCCTCCAGCAAAACATAGTATTATCTCTTATTCTAGTCGAGACATTTCACCGAAATCAAGAATAATAGAAATATTGACAAAATAAGAGGAATTTCGTAAAAAGACTAGAAATATATATGGTATTGAATACATAAAAGCGTAATCATAAAAGGAGATGTTGACATGAGTAATGATGTCGTTATTGTAAGCGCTGTCAGAACGGCGATTGGTAGTTTTGGTGGAAGTTTGCAGTCTGTTTCAGCTCCCGAACTTGGTGCTGTCGTTATTAAAGAGGCTATAGAAAGAGCAGGGGTGGACCCAACGCACGTAGATGAAGTGATTATGGGGAATGTTTTGCAGGCTGGGGTAGGACAAAACCCTGCAAGGCAGGCAGCGATTAAAGCCGGATTACTACCCGAAACTCCAGCAATGACTATAAATAAGGTATGTGGTTCAGGATTAAAAGCAGTGCATTTAGCAACACAGGCGATCATTGCTGGTGATGCAGACGTCATTGTGGCTGGTGGCATGGAAAATATGAGCCAGGCTCCTTATCTGTTAAAAGGTGCGCGAAATGGATTTAAAATGGGCGACCAAAAGATGATTGATAGCATGATTTCCGATGGGTTATGGTGTGCGTTTAATGATTATCATATGGGGATTACAGCCGAAAATTTATGTGATAAGTATGAGATTACGAGAGAAGAACAGGATGCTTTTTCAGCACGTAGTCAGGAAAGAGCGATTGCTGCAATTGAAGCAGGAAAATTCAAAGAAGAAATTGTGCCAGTTGTCATTCCACAAAGGAAAAAAGAAAGCATTGTCTTTGAAACAGATGAATACCCTAAAGCAGGGACAACAGCTGAGAAACTCGGAGGTTTGCGTCCAGCCTTTAAAAATGATGGTTCTGTAACTGCAGGTAATGCCTCTGGTATTAATGATGGGGCCGCCGCATTTGTTGTCATGAGTAAAAAGAAAGCAGATGAGCTTGGCATAAAAGGATTGGTCACGATAAAAGCAAATGGAAACGCTGGTGTTGACCCGAGTATTATGGGAATTGGTCCGGTTGCAGCCGTACAAAAAGCGATGGAAAAGTGCGGATTAAGTGTGAGCGATATGGATTTAATTGAAGCAAATGAAGCATTTGCAGCCCAGTCCATTGCTGTTGACCGTGAGCTCCATTTTAACCATGATATTTTAAATGTGAATGGTGGCGCAATTGCCTTAGGTCATCCAATTGGCGCAAGTGGGGCAAGAATTCTTGTTACTCTTATTCATGAACTAAAGCGTCGTAATGATCGCTATGGATTAGCAACACTCTGAATTGGCGGCGGTCAAGGGGTAGCGACAATTGTTGAAAATGTCGAATAGCGGGGTGTGCAAATGAAACCAATTTTTTCTTCTTTTGAGGAAGCGATAAAAGTAATCAAGGACGGCTCAACGATTATGGTTGGTGGATTTGGCTTATGTGGTATCCCAGAAAACTTAATATTTGCATTGGCAGAGTCCGGGGTGAAGGATCTAACCGTTATTTCAAATAACTGTGGCATTGATGATTGGGGACTCGGTTTACTTTTACAAAATAAGCAGATTTCTAAAATGATAGGTTCGTATGTTGGGGAGAACAAGGAATTCGAACGACAGGCTTTGTCTGGCGAGCTTGAGGTTGAACTTGTTCCCCAAGGGACTTTAGCGGAAAAAATTAGAGCAGGTGGAGCCGGGATTCCAGCATTTTACACACCTGCAGGAGTCGGAACTCCAATTGCAGAAGGAAAAGAAACTCGATTTTTTAATGGAAAAGAGTATGTGTTAGAAGAATCGTTTGTGGCTGATTTTAGTCTAGTTCGCGCTGAAAAAGCCGATAAAATGGGGAATTTAATCTATAACAAAACGGCCCGTAATTTTAATCCGATGATGGCAGCTGCGGCAAACGTCACGATCGCGGAGGTTGAAGAACTCTATGAGATTGGTGATCTTGATCCAAGCATGATTCATACACCAAGTATCTATGTCCAAGGATTAATTGTAGGTGAACAAAAGAAGCGAATTGAACGATTTACATTATCTCAGTAGGGGGGAGAAGGCAATGACAAATACGCGCGAAAAGATTGCAAAAAGGGCTGAAAAGGAAATTGAGAATGGCTTTTATGTGAATCTTGGAATTGGTATGCCGAACCTTGTTGCAAACTATATA
>NZ_JBALOX010000277.1:0-3807 GCF_036965165.1 Bacillus sp. JJ1521
ACTATTAGCAGAGCAATACCCAACAGAACAGCTTGACCAACTTGAAATATCAGAGCAACCGTCTGGCGGAAATGGGGAAAAGATTTTCCATATTTTCGATAATACAAGTGGGAAGGATATTGTTCGCTTCCATGTGCGCAAGGATCACCCGCCACAGGATGGCTATTGGTTTAATTTCCACTATCACACACACCATGATGGATTCCAAACACATCATGCTTTAGGTGATATTTATTGGAATAAGAATACACCTCCGAAATGGCTAAGTTAATAAATAGGAAAAGGTAGTTCAAGCTCGCATATGCGAGTTTTTGGACTGCCTTTTTTATTTTCGTTTTCTTTAGAAGAACTTTCCACTCCTAGTCTAGCAGACTCGTTTTTCCAGATATGATATACTATTTTTACAATTTAGGACATCATGAATCTACTACATTAGGGTGAACATTCTTATGAAAAAAACAGTTATTCTTACACTTCTATTTGTGCTTGTTGGCTTTACCTTTCATCCCGGTGAAGCGTCTCCCCACGGAGTTCCACTAAAAGAATATCAATCACTCACACTTTATACGGAAACATCAAATTTGAAAAACTATGATACGCTAAAAGAGATTATTTTATTACCAGAAACGGAGTTTAATGAAACCGCTGCAGCGAAAATGATTGAACGTGTTAGTCAAATTGACGATTTTATTTTGCAAGGATTGGTAGATGAAGGTGTTGTGTTAAAGCTATTTACAGGTTTATTAACGGAGGAGCCTACTGCAGCCTATTTGAAGGGGAAAAAGCCGCGTGGGTATACTGAAAATGGTCCGACATGGGATGCTGTGCCGGGAATTGGCGGATCTGAGGTCGTGCTAGCGAAAATAGGGTCTAGTGAACAAGGAAAAGGCCATGGATCTATCAATTTGGAACTTCATGAGTTGGCACATTCGATTGACAAATTTGTCTTTGATTCCATTAGTGAGGACCCTTATTTTCTAGCCATTTGGAAAAAGGAAGTCAATCAAATATTTCCGAATCGTTCCTATTTTAGCGATTATCCCGAGGAATATTTTGCAGAAGTTTTTGCAATGTATTATCTATCTGAAGAAACAAGAAACCATGTAAAAAATGTAGCACCCTTGACATATGAGCTTTTTGTCGAAATAAGTAAAAGTCAGCAATGATTTCGGCTTACTTTTATAGTAAGATATTAGCATGAAGTTTTATAGGGAGTGAATCAATTGAAACATGGAGAAAATGAGTATTTAAATCTATTAAAACATGTTCTTGAAAATGGTGCGAAAAAATCCGACCGAACTGGGACAGGGACAGTCTCTGTTTTTGGGTACCAAATGCGTTTTAATTTAAGTGAGGGGTTTCCCTTACTTACAACGAAGAGAATTCCATTTCGTTTAATTGCGAGCGAGCTGCTCTGGTTTATTAAAGGGGATACAAATATCAGGTATCTTCTGAAAAACAACAATAATATTTGGAATGAATGGGCTTTTAAAACTTGGGTTGAAAGTGATGAATACCGAGGACCTGATATGACGGATTTCGGTAATAAAAGTCAGGTAGATCCAGAGTTTAATAAGTTGTATCAAGCTGAAATGGACAAGTTTAAAGCTCGAATTATAGAGGATGATGAGTTTGCTGCTAAATTTGGTGAGCTTGGGCCAGTTTACGGGAAGCAGTGGAGAGCGTGGGAAACATCACGTGGTGAAACCCTTGACCAGTTGAAAAATGTCATCAACCAGATAAAAAATAACCCAGATAGCAGACGTCATCTTGTTGTCGGCTACAATCCTGGAGATGTGGAATCCATGGCATTACCACCTTGTCACAGTCTATTCCAATTTTATGTGGCAGAAGGGAAATTGAGTTGCCAGTTGTACCAAAGATCGGGCGACAACTTCTTGGGAATTCCCTTCAACATTGCTAGCTATGCGCTTTTAACCCATTTAATTGCATTTGAATGTGGATTAGAGGTAGGGGATTTTATCCATACGATTGGGGATGCCCATATTTACACAAATCATATTGAACAGGTGAATCTGCAGCTTAGTCGGGAGCCTCGTCCATTCCCGACAATTAAATTAAACCCAGCTGTTGAATCTGTTTTTGATTTTGAAATGGACGACATTGAAATTGTGGGGTATGACCCACATCCAACCATAAAGGCACCTGTTGCTGTTTAAAACATTTCTATTTCCAAGATCCTAAGGTATAATCTACCATAGGATCTTTTTTGTGAGGGATGATTATTATGATTTCATTATTAGTAGCAATGGATAAAAACCAATTAATCGGTAAAGATAACGACCTTCCATGGCGTCTACCAGCGGATTTAGCTTATTTTAAAAGAGTGACGATGGGGCACCCCATTTTCATGGGAAGAAAAACATATGATTCAATTGGCCGTCCACTGCCTGGGCGTGAAAACATTATCGTAACACGTGATACTTCTTACGAGGCAGAAGGCTGTAAGGTGATTCATTCTATTGATGACATTGTCAAAATGAGTGAGGAAACTGAAAAGGAGCTTTTTGTTATCGGTGGGGCAGAGATTTTTAAAGAAATCCTCCGACACTCAGATCGATTATACATAACTGAAATTGAAGAGGAATTTGAAGGGGATACCTATTTCCCAGCCTTTGATAAAACCGAATGGAAAGTCATTTCGAAGGAAAAAGGCATTAAAGATGAGAAAAATCCATATGAGTATACGTTTTTAGTCTATGAAAAAATCCCGCAGAACTAAATCTGCGGGTTCTTTTTAAGAAATAAACGGAACATCGACGACATAAAACAGTATGGAGAAAAACATTGCAGCACTTCCCGCTAATACAAACAAATGCCAGATCGCATGGTTAAACGGCATCTTTCTCCATACATAAAAGACAGCTCCAACCGTATACAGAATTCCTCCAGTTAACAAAAGCATAAATCCGTTAAATCCAATGCCTTCATATAAAGGTTTTATTCCAATTACGATTAACCAGCCCATTAGGACATAACAAACGGTTGATAAAACCATGAATTTTTCTACAAAAAAGACTTTAAAAACGATGCCAATAATAGCTAGTCCCCAAACAACTCCAAAAATTGTCCAGCCAAGTGAGCCACGTATCGTTACTAATACGAAGGGTGTATAGGTACCAGCAATTAATAAATAAATCGCCGAGTGATCCAAAATCGCAAACACCTTTTTGGCTGTTGGATGTGTGATGCTATGTAAAAGGGTTGAGAATAAATAAAGAAGAAACATTGTTGCCCCAAAGATTGAGAAGCTTACAACATGCCAGACATCTCCATATTTAACAGCAAATACGATTAACATTACGAGAGCAGGAATACTTAATACAACGCCGAGACCATGAGTAATCGCATTTGCAATTTCTTCTTTTATTGACTCTTGACAAAATGTCATTTCTTTCACCTCAAATCAAATTCTATTACCAATCATACTGCTAAAAAATATAGAATTCAAATGACATTTGTCATATTAAAAATGAAAAAATCGATGTCTTTTGCTCAATCGACGAGAGGATTTTTAATTAATTACAACTGGAAGCGGTTTATTTTTAAATAGTAATAAAATATTTTGAAAATTCCCCTACAGATGGAGGAATTCATGTTATAATGAACAAATTAAATCTTCATTACTGTACTGTGTTGTTGTAGAAAGATGTGAAAGGGGATATGGGGCTCATGGCACATGATGTAAAACAAAAACTAGATGGGATCCATGTAGAGGATATCATAAAAGCAAATCAAACATTGAAGGATGTTATAATCCATACGCCTTTACAAAGAAATGAATTA
>NZ_JBALOX010000277.1:3983-4917 GCF_036965165.1 Bacillus sp. JJ1521
GTTTCTCAAGTAGAAGCTTTTGGTCGCGATTATGTTGAGATTGTATTGACTGGCGATACATTCGATGATTCTTATGAAGAAGCAGTGGCATGCTGCGAAAGAGAAAAACGTACATTCATTCATCCATTTGACGATGCTGATGTAATAGCAGGACAAGGTACAGTAGCGGTCGAGATTTTAAACGATTGCGCTGAACCAGTTGACTTTGTATTTGCAGCAATAGGTGGGGGCGGACTCATTTCAGGTATCTCAACCTATATGAAGAGTATTTCTCCAGAGACAAAAGTGATTGGTGTTGAACCAGCGGGTGCAGCAAGCATGAAGACGTCAATTGCAAATGGTTCGGTTACAACATTGCCGAAGATTGATAAGTTTGTTGACGGGGCAGCGGTTAAAACGGTTGGCGAAAAAACATATGAAATTAGTAATGAACTTGTTGACGATATTGTTGTTGTACCAGAGGGCAAGGTTTGTACAACCATTTTGGACTTATATAATGAAAATGCCATCGTTGCGGAGCCTGCAGGTGCATTATCATTAGCGGCTCTTGATTTGTACAAGGATAAGCTAAAAGGTAAAACCGTGGTTTGTGTGCTTAGCGGTGGAAATAATGATATCAGCAGAATGCAGGAAATTAAAGAGCGTTCAATGCTTTATGAAGGTTTACAATGTTATTTTATCGTGAATTTCCCACAAAGAGCTGGTGCGTTACGTGAATTATTACTTGAAGTATTAGGCCCAACTGACGATATTACTCGATTTGAATACACTAAGAAAAATAACAAGGAAAATGGTCCTGCACTCGTCGGGATTGAACTTAAGCATAAGGATGACTATGAGGCTTTAGTGAACCGGATGGTGAAAAAAGGGTTCCCATTCCGCGAGTTAAATAAAGAAAATACTTTATTTAATTTATTGATCTAAAATTCAATTA
>NZ_JBALOX010000278.1:0-3396 GCF_036965165.1 Bacillus sp. JJ1521
TTATTCTACCATTTTCATTTATATTCCTTCTTTAACAAACCTGCCCCGTAAGTTCAATTAATTCAACAAAAAGGTGCATTAATCCTTCTTGGATCAACGCACCCTTCTCATTTTATAAGGTTAACCACAAACCAATATGAATAATTAATGTAAATAATGATTCAGAAGACTATTGATTGAGTGATTTATTTCATTTATGTTAGGATTTTCTACTTTCGTATCGTTAATGCTATAGTTTCTTTTTAGTTGAATAATTCTTTCTATACTTTCATTTAATCTTTGTTCGGAGATTTCCCCATTTTGAACCGCAGTTTTTAAAGAGGAGATAATCTTTACAACATTATTATAGTCATGCCCTACTAAAATAATATCGCTCCCTGCCTTTACTGATTCTACCGATGCTTTACCAATATCAAAATGTTCTGTTATGGCTCCCATTGTCATATCGTCCGTTATGATGACTCCTGTAAAACCAAGTTGTTTTCTAAGAAGATCCGTCATGACAGCTTTTGACATGGTCCCTGGATTCGTTTTATCTAATTGAGGCAATAAGATATGAGCGACCATCACAACTTCTGCACCTTGATTAATCGCACGTTCAAACGGTATTAACTCTAGTTCTTTAAGTTCCTTAAGGCTTTTATTTACAATTGGAAGGTCCAGATGGGAATCAACCGATGTATCTCCGTGACCAGGAAAATGCTTAATTGTCGTGATAACTTTCTGAGACTGTATCCCTTTCATCGTTTGAACCCCAAGTTTACTTACTATTTCCGCATTGTTCCCAAATGATCGATCCCCGATTACTGGGTTATTCGGATTGCTGTTAATATCGAGAACAGGTGCAAAATCGAGATTTAAACCAAATTCTTTTAATTCTTGCCCTAAAAGTGTTCCGACTTTAAAAGAAAAATCAGGATTGTTTACTTGTCCAATCTGTTTATTTGGAGGAAAGTTAACAAGTCCACCCGGCAATCTTGTCACACGTCCGCCCTCTTGGTCAACACCTAGTAAAAGCGGTAGACTCGAACTATTTCCAGCTTTCAGTTGATTCACAAGTTGAATGACTTGTGTAGGGGTTTCAAAATTATATTTGTAAAAAATAATTCCTCCTACATGGAATTGGCTAATTAACTTATTTGCATTTGCGTCCATTGAAGTCCCGGAAACCCCAGCAAGAATCATCTGGCCAATTTTATCTTCTAAGCTCATTTTAGAAATCACCGCTGAAACGGATTGATTTCCTTGTTGATTCGGTTTTTCAACTTGTGGTTGTTGATTTGGTCTCTTTTCAATCTGTGTAAAGAGTGAGATATGGTCAACCTTAGGATTTGGCTCCTGCTCTGTTTTTACTGGTAAAACCCATAATAAATCAGTAGATGCCGTTGCATGATAGACAAGTATCATTTGGTCCACAGTTGAATCTTTATAGTATCGAATGGCATCGGGTTGTCCACCTGTTTTTTCAATTTCATTTAATGTTATATTTTGTAGTTCGGAATCGTAAGATCGTATATCATTAACAGTTTGGTCGGCATAGCCGATTGTAGCATGGTGACTTTCATATTCCTCATACCTACCTTTAACAGTTTCCGAAATACGGTCTGATTTTCCCCACTTTTCATTTACTTCCGTCCAGTCTGTTTTACCTGAAACAAAGGAAATGTTCGGAACCTTACCTACCTTAGATAAAGAAAACGTTTCCTCTACTAATTTCTCAAGATTTGAATTCTGTTCATTCTCCGAATCCACTGTATTTTTACCGGAAGGTTTAGTATCGGATGGATTAGTTATAGATGGGCTTTCTTTAACTGGCGTTTGTTCGCTATCATTTTCTTTGATTGCATAATAAACTCCAATGATTAAGGCAAACATTAAAAGTAGGATTGTAAAAATACGGAGCTTATTTCGAGAAGCCCTTTTTCTTCTCATTTTCCAATTCCCCTTTCTATCTTTTTGACACTCATTCAAAATCACGGTTATAGCCACTAATAGCCAAATATTACCTACCTCTAATCATCGCTGTTCGATGTGCCATTCGTGATTGTCGAAAACAGAAAACAACAGTTGAAATCATTCCTCGTAATAAGAGATTACGTGAGTTTTATGATAAAAAACATGAAGAAGGAAAGCCATATAAAGTAGCTATATTGCATCTGCGAATAAGCTCTTACACTGGATTTATGCACTTTTAAAAAGTAATTCAACTTTCCAAGATATATTATTTTGTTAGTTCAGGAAAATCACATTGTAGTTTGAGCTATCAGCTAATTCATTTGATAAAAATCATTTTCTACTTCAATATACTGTTTGGTATATTGATTAAATTGTTTTATAATCTCTCCCATGTCTTGACTGCGTTTATTAATATCATTAATCAGTCCGTTAAGGTCTTTCTTTTAAGGATAGATTGACCTAATGTAGAATCAGCAAAAGCTGACACTGACTCTGAAGAAAATGATAACATTTCAAGTGAATTCCCTATATTAGAGTCATTTTCTATCACTGCTTTCTTTTCATCATTACCAACCATTCCTGTTATTAGTACAATCATGACCGTTAAAAGAGTGGAAAGCACAATTTTTCCTCTGGTGTTTAACCTCCTGTGCCTATGCACTTTATTGTCCTCCCTTTCTTGGCTTATATATTTCTACAAATAGAATTATTTATCGATAAATTCCGATTAAAGGTTTAGTGATATCAACCTGTTGTCATCGGGTGGCTTCTTTTCTTAAGTGCTCCTTCGTTAATCGATAAAACTAGGATGCCTGCTCACGCAAATTTGGTTGAGACGCCGACTTGTATTCTTTCTTTTGCCACCTTACAAACAGATTATTCGCCACAAGGGAAAGGATGATTAACACCGTTCCTAGAATATCAAACATCGTGACATCATAGCCTTGATAAATCGAAACTAAAAGTGTCGTAACGGGAACAAAGTTAATAAATAAAAGAGCATTGATTGGTGATAAAATGCTGACACCCACGTTCCAACCGAGCAGCGCAATCAGACCAGGAAAGATAATCATAAATAGTAAATGCGGACCTGTGGTCATGATTACTTCTTCAGTTGGGATAGATACATATCCAACTAGTGTCGCTCCTGCCACTACCACAGCTGCTGTAACCGTTCCAAGCAAACAGCTTAATGTGGAATACCGTAAAACGGACCAACCACTGAACTCGCTTCCTCCCATCGTGTAAATAACCCATCCTACAACTGCAAGGAAGATAAGAATAGATGGAATCAAGTTATCCGTTGCACTTAGAAATGATTGAATATCCCCTTTTGTAATAACTAATACCGCACCAATTAAAGACACGATTACACATGTTTATGTAAATGAATGAGGACGCTTTTTAAAAAACATCCAGACAATCACAATCGAAATCATC
>NZ_JBALOX010000279.1:0-1784 GCF_036965165.1 Bacillus sp. JJ1521
TATTTATTATATATCAAATGGTTAACTAATATTAATAACTACTCTTATTCTTAGTTTTAACGAATTTAAGAATGAGATCCTTTATTAATTCTAGTTCTTTTATCCTGGATATTTTACTTATAAAAATATAGAGGATAAACCCAATAATAACCTGAATTATTAATTTTGCTAGCGCGCTTTCGAATAACACCAATCCACTATAGTAAACAATCCCCCCCATTAAAATAGAAATAATAAAGATAGGAGTAAGGTCCCTAAGTTGTTCCGTTGTATTATATGATATTTCCCTACCAGAATAATAGGTATTAATAACTAGAGCAATGTATGAATGGATGACTGCCGATCCAATTAATCCAATTACTCCAAAGTCAAATATCAAGGATACAGAAATTAATACAGTTAAGATAACTTTTTTTATGATTTCAAGTAGTAAAAATATGTCAGATCTGCCTTTTACCTGAAGAATATTTAAATTTAAGGCGTGAATTGGATACAACATACCTGCAAAACATAGCAATTGTAGGTAAATAACTGATGGCATCCACTTATCTCCAAAAAGTAATTGTATTAAAGGGGAAGCTACAGTTGCCAATCCTATCATAAATGGGAAAATGATATATGCTGTCATTCGAATAACAGTCCTATATCCATTCCTTAGTTTTGTTTCATCCTCTTTAATACTACTAAGCACAGGATAAGTTACCCGCTGTATTGATGATGTAACCGATTGAGATGCCACATCTCTTAATTTAATTGCATTTGTATAATATCCAAGTGCAGTTACCGAGAAAAACTTCCCTATTAATATAAAATATAGGTTATTAAAAATTGTATCAATTAAACCGGATGCTAATATTTTGGATCCGAATCCAAAAAACCTTTTGAAAGATTGGAAACTAAATACGATAGAAGGGATCCATCTATTAAAAAACCATAAGAGACCGGTTTGAATAAATTGCATCGATAATGTTCTAATTACTAAACTCCAAACTCCCAAACCTTTAAAGGCACAAATGACTGCAATAATTCCAGAAATTATTCCAGCAAGTAAGTTAATTTTAGTCTGGGTTTTAAAGTCGACTCTTTTAATAAGAATTGCTCTTTGAATAATTCCAAATGAATTTATTATAAGAACTAATGAGAGTATCTTTATTATAGGAATTAGTGTTGGCTCCCCAAAGAATATACTAATTAACTCTGCTGATATAAAAATAATCCCGTACAATAATACAGCCATAAATAAGTTAAAGTAAAATACTGTAGAATAATCTATTTGACTTGGGTCCTTTTCACGTATTAAAGCTTGGGTAAATCCACTATCAATTATCGAGGTAGATATTGCGATAATCACTAAAATCATACCAATTAATCCAAATTGCTCCGGTAACAGTAATCTAGCCAGGATAATTTGAATGATAAATTGGAGACCTTGATTACCAATTAAATCCGTAAGGCTCCATATCAGTCCAGATAAGGTTTTACTCTTTAAAGAGTTATTTTCTTGCATTTCTTTTCCTCTTTCAATTTTTGAAATCAATAATCAAATTCTTTTTAATATATTTAGAAGACCTTTTCCCAAATCTTTTTGATATAAGCATCACTTGATATCAACTCAATTTTTTCTTTATTATTATTATTTCTATCAAGTTTAATGAACTCCTCAAAACTCTCATTTTCTATATTACAATAATCCGCAATTTCTAATTTTATATCTTTTTGCAAATAATCCCAAGTAGAAATATCATTTCTTATATATAATTTTTTTCCTAGGTATAGTAATGCAT
>NZ_JBALOX010000280.1:0-1712 GCF_036965165.1 Bacillus sp. JJ1521
AATTCCTCGTCGTCTACGTCCCAATCTTTGATGTCGTCATAGCAACCATCAGGATTCACTTGAACGCAAATTTTTGTTTCTCCGATAACTTCAGCAAGAAGCTCTCTTTCAACCTCAACAAGAATTTTGTTTCCGTTAGGAGAAATTGTGCATTCTAAGCAATTTGGCTGTTGTAACACTTCAACGATTACGTCACAGCTATCACCTAAGAAATTCTCATCTCTATACTTAAGTTTGATGGAATCTTTGTATGAAAGTGTTTCGGTAACAACCTCTGTTTTTGTATTGTTACCATAAGAATACCACGCGTTGACATCGAATGTGCCACATACTTCTACTGTATTCCCTTTTTTCTCCGCTTCATATTTGTGGTTAATGATCCAGCATCCTAAAATGTTGGATGGGTGGTGTGGCGGAGAAATTGTATGGGTAGACTGCGAAAACTTACGCCCTTTACCTACGACGGCTTTTGTTATAATCTCTCTGTATTTTTTTTCTTCAGACATTCGAACAAACCCTCCTCAATCAATCTTCAATTCATCCTATGCGGGACATTTGACTAGTGTGCTAAAGACTGATTTCTTTTTAATAACTTTTTGCAAGTCATTTTGATGGTTTTCTTGTGATACATGAAAAAGAATAAACAATTAAAAGTAAGTACTAAAAAAACGCAATGTCCTTCTCTTTATACATCAACCTTACGATTACCGTATAGTTCATTGTATGCGCGTGCGCCCATTTATGTACCTTTTTTTCAAAGCTGTACAAGCAAAAATATCAAACTTGAAATGATCGGCAAAAAAAATAAGGCAAAAGCTCAACGCTTTTGCCTCATACTTCTAGTGGCAGCTACTACAGCCACTACTGTTATTCACTTTTGAACCAGTTTCACCTGCTAACAAATCTCCGCCAGTAGACGTAATAATTTCATTTGTAACATTGTTTGAAATGGTATGTGCTACTAGCTGTAAAAGATCATTCACTTCAATTTGTGAGTTTTTGAATTCTTCTACAACTGGGATGCTATCAAGCTCTGCTTGTAGATTATCAATCTTTTCTTCAACCTGCTTTAACGCTTCAGACTTACCATAATGTTGGAAATTAACTGCTTGCTTTTGCAAGCTTTTGATTGTCTCAATAATCTCTTGAACTTTTTTGTTCTGATTAATTTGTGCCTCTGCACGCTTAAAGAAATCAACTTCATCTGTTTCTGCAATCATTTTTGCAAGCTCTTCTGCACGCTCAACGATTTGCTCTTTTGTAAATTGTGCCATTTTAGTTCACCTCTACCGCTTCTTCAATCATTTCTCCATCTAATGACCAAGTTTTCGCTTGTATAATTTTTACTTTTACAATTTTACCAATTGCTGATTTTGGACCTTTAAAGTTAACCAATTTATTTTTACTTGTATATCCAGCTAAAACATCCGGATTGTTTTTACTTTCACCTTCAACAAGAACTTCAACAATTTGATCTTGGTATGCAAGATTTTTCTTAGCAGAAATCTCATTTACAAGTGCATTAAGACGCTGAAGTCTTTCCTTTTTAACTTCCATTGAAATGTTGTCTTCCATTTTTGCCGCTGGTGTTCCCTCACGTGGTGAATAAATGAAAGTATATGCAGAATCAAATTCTACTTCTTTATATAAGGAAAGAGTTTCTTCAAATTGTTCATCCGTTTCATTAGGGAAACCAACAATAATATCTGTAG
>NZ_JBALOX010000281.1:0-1548 GCF_036965165.1 Bacillus sp. JJ1521
TATTCGGAATCTGCTAAATGGTAATGAACTTATTCTGTCAACAGGTGTTGCATGGAGGGATAATAAGGAAAAATTCATTTCAGTCATTGAGCAATTGATTGATTCACAAGCAGCAGGTATCTGTATTGAATTAGGAATATACACCTCGTCGATCCCACCAGAAATTATCGATATTGCAAATAAGTCTCAGTTTCCTATCATCCTTTTTTTAAAAGAAGTGCAGTTTGTTGAAATCACGCAAGACATCCATGGACTCCTGATTAACCGCCAATACCAAATGATTTCTGATCTTGAAAGTTACTCACAAGCATTAAATAAAAGATTATTAACGATAGACCATTATATCGAGATTCTAAAATTTATTAGAAGCCACCTCCATGTTCAAGTAATCATCCTCTTTAATAACAATGAAAATCAATTTATTCCAGAAGCTACCGAACAAAAACGAATGAAACTATTTAAAATGATGAAATCTGACTCAGAAGATTCTACCTATGTGGCAAAAATTCCGATCCATTTATTAGGCGATCGCTATGCTGAATTGGCGATCATCTCTGAGGAAAGAGAATTAACCGAATTTGACCACCTTATTTTAGATCGAACAGCAACTGCCCTTGCACAGCTTTTCCTTCGTAACTTATATGTCGAGGAAAGGCAAAGGGTAGAGGCAACTGAGTGGATCAATGATTGGTTAGATGGGGAACAAAGCGAAGAGTCCATCAATGAATATGTAGCACTGACTTCAAAAAAACAACCAAAAGGAGCCGTCGTATGTATTTGTAAAATTGATGCAATCGATGAGTATTCAACAAGTGATTTGACCTATTTTAAAATGTTTCTTCGGGCCATTTTTGAACAGCAGGGTTTTACACTTTTTGTCGCCGAAAAAAGAAACACAATCGTTTTGATCATTTTAAATGAGCGAAATACGACGACTTGGAAAACGAGAGTTCAGGAGGTAATCCGAAGGGTATTGAACTCAGAATTGCAACGTAAAAATAACAAAACTCAACCAGTATTTGGCATTGGAAAATTTGTAGAAGACTTAACCGATATACATAAAAGCTATCAATCTGCTTTAGAAACCATTCGAATTCAAAATCGGATGTCGATTCCTGCACAGAGCTATTTTTATGATGATTTACATATTTTCCGGCTTATTTCATTACTTCACAGACATATTGATTTACAAGAGGTGGTTCTAGAATATTTGGAACCAGTCATTGCCCACGATAAAAAATATAATGGAAAGCTAATGGAAACACTTAAAACCTATTTATCATGTAACGGCTCTAAGCAAGAAACAGCAAGGCGTTTGTTTATTGTGAGGCAAACACTTTATCACCGTATTCAAAAGCTAGAAAAACTACTAGGCTCAGATTTTATGAGTCACGAAAAACGACTTGCGATTGAGTTTATGATTTTATCATACGAGTTTTTAGTCACTTCAAAGCAATTAAAAGAGAAAAAAGAAGCTTTTTAACCCACTAATCTCAGTGGGTTTATAAATAGATACAGTCGGGGTTAAAGCCCCGACTGTATCTATTT
>NZ_JBALOX010000282.1:0-3220 GCF_036965165.1 Bacillus sp. JJ1521
TCCAGGTTGCCCCGCTGGGAAACCTTGTTGTGGAAATTGCCCTACAAATGGCTTCGGTCCACCACAACCACAATCTCTTCTATTATAGAATTGTGATGGCATCATTTGTGGATTCATTTGACCAGGAAATCCTGGTGCAGGAACTCCAAATGGAATGTTACCCATTGCCGGATTTACACCTTGTGGTGCTGCTTGCATTGGCATACCCGGACCGAACGGCATAGGTACTGGGCCAGCCCCTGGGAAACCACCGCTAAAGCCGGAACCAGGCATAACTGGTGTAACTGGTACACAAGGACCCATTGGAAACGGTGCTACTTGCATTGGTGCCATTTGTGGCATCTCTGGTAGTTCTTCAAACTCATCTTCTATACCCGCTACCATTTGCGGCATTTGAGGCATTTGTGCCTGCATGATATTAAAATTATTAATATCAATTTCATATGGATGTTGCTGTGGAATTGGAACTGGTGCCATTGGTACAGGTGGCGCCACATGTTCTTTCACTTGTTCTTTTACCCCTTCAGTTCTTNNTGGGAATCCACCCATTGGATTAAATGGTCCTTGTGGCAGGAAACCTCCTTGAAATCCTGGTACAAAATTAAATCCATACCCAGGCATTACCGGTGTCATCGGCACACAATTATTAAACATTGGTACCTGCTGGAACGGCATTTGTGGCATCCCTGCTTCAAATTCCTCCTCTGGTCCAAACTCTTCTTCCTCTGGAGCCATCATCCCAGGTAAAATATTCTGTGGTGGTGTTGGAATTTGTGGCATTCCCATCTGATTCTGCATCAGATTATAATTATTGATATCAATTTCCAGTGGCTGATATTGCGGCATCTGTGGCATAACAGGTTGTGGCGGTGGAGCTGGTGGTATTTGTGCCATTATTAACATTTGCGGCGGTACTACCGGCATTTGTGGCATCTGAGGAATAAATGGTCCCTCTTTTACCTCTTGCACCTCTTCTTCTACTATAAATGGAAGTGGCTGAATTTGTTGCTCCTTTTTAGGTGGTGGGATGATTTGGGCTTCTTTTTTAGCTCCACCAATTTGTGCTTCTTTTTTTACATGAACAGTTCCGGTTGGTACTTTAATTTTCATACCAGGCATAATCATATCCGGATTACTTAACTGAGTATTGACAGCTTTAAGTTCCCCAAAGTCAACACCATATTTTTTTGCAATTTCCCATAAGGTGTCGCCTTTTTGAACGATATGGATCTTCACGTGATTTTCCCCTCCTATACATAAGTCAATACATACTATGACAAAATAGGCAAATTGCCACTATTTCTCATCACAACTTATGCTCAGGCTTCACAAATTATGTGCAGCAATGATACTTGCCGTGCTATAAAAAAATAAGACTCAACCCTAGGTCAAGTCTTAAATTCGATAATATGGATAGCTTCCTAACACGGTAACACCACTTCCCAATGCCTCTAATTCAGCAATTGCACTTGGGATAAGAATTTCATCCATTTTTTGTTCAATATCAATTAAAAAGAAATAATTACCAAGACCTGTTTTCATAGGTCTTGATTCGATTTTTGATAAATTTAATTTTCGCCATGCAAAAACAGATAATACTTGATGCAATGCCCCTGCTTGGTCTGAAGGCAATGTAACCATTAATGTTGTTTTATTTCCTGTATTGTCTTTCGTGATATCTAACTCTAGCATCTCTTTATGAAGGACAACAAATCGAGTATGATTGTTGTCAAAATCATGAATATCATGTCTAACAATCGTTAATCCGTATTCCTCGGCCGCAAATGAATTTGCAATTGCGGCTAGCTTTTGATCGGGATGCTCACTTACCAATTTAGCTGCCGCACCTGTTGAACTAGTTTCAATCGGCTGTATTTGCGGAAAACTATTATATAAAAATTTATGACATTGGGCAATTGCATGGGGATGTGAATAAATCCCTTCAACTTTTTCCCAATCGTTTGTATTACCTGAGTGCACCATTAAATGTTGTTTAATCGGAATAATCACTTCACCGACAATTTTCAATTGCTTTTCATGTATTAAATAGTCAATTGTTAAATTGACAGTTCCTTCAATTGTATTTTCAATTGGAACAACGGCTACATCAACTTCCCCATTTTCCACTGCATCAATACATGCAGGGATTGTACGATAGGGTTTGTTTTCCTTACCAGGAAAAATGTTCGCAACGGCTTGTGCTGTAAATGTTGCGTTTGGTCCTAAAAAACCTACCTTTGTAATATTCATCTGCGTCTCCCCCTATGCTCCTGTTCCAAGGATTTCAACTTTATCTACGAATTCGAGTTTTCGAAGTTTAGTAAGGAGGTCAGTTACTTCACCATGCATACCTGATGTATTTAATGAAAGTGTTACATTCGCTTTTCCCCTAAGCGGAATTGTTTGGTGGATTGTCAACACATTACAACCTGTGTCTGCTACAGTTCTTAGTAATTGTGAAAGTGTACCAGATCGGTCTTCCAGATGAAAAAACAATGAAATAATCTTTTCTTTAACGGTTGTGTGAAAAGGAAAGACAGTGTCTTTGTATTTATAATAAGCACTCCTGCTCAAGTCTACTTTTTGCGTAGCTTCTGCAATTGATTGTGCTTCTCCACTGTCTAATAGTTCCTTTGCATCTAAGGTTTTTCGAACCGCTTCTGGAAGTACATCCTCACGAACAAGATAGAATTTGCCATCCATGTAAGTTTCCCCCCTACTTACCTTTTCGTTATTCTATAAATTCAAATTCATATTCGAGTAATTTTACGATATCCCCGTGTTTCGCACACTTTTCACGAAGCGCGTCATCAATTCCCATTCCCCTTAGTTGACGGGCAAATCGTTTGACAGATTCATCCCTTGTAAAGTCAGTCATTTTAAAGAGCTTTTCAACTCGTTCCCCAGAAATCACAAATGAACCATCACTTTCACGTGAAATCACAAAATCCACTTCTTCTTTTTCGTGGCGGTACATCACGCGGTGAGTGCTTGTATCTTCCTCCACCTCAAGTGGAAATTCTGGAGTTGTTTCAAGTAAGTCGGCAATCGTAAATAGCAAGTCACGAAGACCTTGTCTCGTAATTGCCGAAATTGGAAAGATTTTCACATCATCCTGAAGCTTCTCTTTAAATACTTTTAAATTTTCTTCCGCCTCAGGTATGTCCATTTTATTTGCAACAATAATTTGTGGACGTTCAGTTAAACGAAGATTATACTC
>NZ_JBALOX010000283.1:0-1289 GCF_036965165.1 Bacillus sp. JJ1521
ATATTAAGTTAAAGAAGCAGGATAGTTTAATTAGAAAAACTAAGCTGATTATTGAATAAATATATTAATGTAAGGAAAAATTAATATTACTGCAAAGATTTTCCTAAGTATGCCTCGTCTCCTCGAAGACGGGATTTTTTATTATTTGAGTCATTCTTAACTCTTTGAGAATCTAACCGATATCAATATTAGCAGACAATATTCGACATATTTTAAAGGAGCTTTTATAGATGGATATCGAACAAATAATTAAAAAAATAAACAACAGCGTGGATGAACTCGATCTAGTTACGGCAAGAAAATACATTGAAGAAAATATGGATTTGTTAAATTCTAAAAGGCATTACCTGGATAAAAATGCCCGGGAGCTATTGAAAGTAGTAACCGACATGCATGATTCCGATTACAAGCCGTTACAAAGAAATGAATTAGCTATAATTAATACAATTAATACTTATGCAATAAGGTTTGATTTAAGAGGATTAAAATTAATAATTAAAGAAAACTCTCAGCTATTGCTTCGTGAGGATATAATTCCTTACTTTAATAAGGATACTAAAATTGTGCTAGAAGGTATGGGAGCAATTACAAAACAATAAGGATTGGATAAGCAATCTATCTCTTCAGAGGTAGGACTTTATTATTATTATAGCCCTCACGGATGTGTGGGTTATTTTATTCAACTTTTATCTTTGAAACACTTACCTCATAAAATTCCGCAAACTTATAAAGTAACTCTTCATTCGGGGTTCATGGTTATTCTCATATTTCACTAATTCCAATGACTTGAGCAACTTGGGACTGTGTGAGGTTTTTTTGAAATCTTAACATTCTAGGATTGTGACCTTATGTAGGCTTCATTTTAATACACCCTTCGACTAGAAGCTAAGGAAATTATATATTTATTTTGGTTAAACAAACCACTTCAGGACCAGAACGTATGATTGTAAAAATCTGGGAACCAAAAAGATTAGATATCGTTGTGTTTCACGCCCCAGACGATAGGAATTACATTAAACTTGTAATTGGACTCCTAGGCGACAGGATAGAGTATAAGAATAGTAGTTGTAACTGATTCCTTTGATGTAATGCCCTTAAATTAAGTCAATAGCTGAATCAGCTTTTGGTATGTTCACCAAAGGACCTAACTCGTTCTATAGGTATAATTACCTGTTTCAGGGGGGATATACAGTATTTTGTTGAAATTTGTTGAAAAACCCCTACTTTCGTTTTATTATTAAATTAGTTTATTTAAACTATTGACAAAAATTGAAAAAGGCAAACTTATC
>NZ_JBALOX010000284.1:0-3321 GCF_036965165.1 Bacillus sp. JJ1521
GTTCGTGAATTAAGTACTACTGGTAATGGATATATCTGGGGAAGGGAAATCAAAAAGAAAACAAATCAATATTTTGTAGATTCACGTGATTGGATAAATTTTAAAGACTTTAATGAAACGGAGATAAGGACATTAATGAAGGAAGTACTNNCCAATATATTGATAGAAAAAAGAGTCTATATTCTTGTGTAAAATCCCATTATATTTGCTAAGCAGATTTTATTTTTTCTGTTGAAAGGGTGTGTTTTATCCATATGAATGAATTGTCGAAGGCGTTACAATTGCGAGGTTTTTTCATCGTGGAAGAGAGCGGCTATCTAAGGCTAGGAAAAGGTTCCCATCCTGATGATGAAAAGGATCTCAAACAAATGTTAGCGAATTTAAATATACCAGTTACAGTTAATAATCAAAAGATTAATGGATTGTTAGATAGTCTGGATGCAAAGAAATTTCAAGAAATTGTGTGGTATCCCGCAAAAAATCATGAAGCGGGTGGTAACGGGGGCTATCGAAGTTGGAAGTATTTTATAAAAAGAATGTATGGTCCTAAGGTTAGAACAAATACTTTAGAAACAGGTGTTGCACTATTTATAAAATCATTAAGTGGAGCGGGAATAACACCAATATCTAGTTGTGATGGACATGGAAAACGATCCCCTTACATATCATTTTTCGGGGTTTATAATGCTTGTTGGTTTATGGTGATATATAGGAATTTATTGAACAAATTAGAGTTGAATTACGAATGGGAAATTGAAAAATGGAATTTCTCGGACCCTTGCCTAATTGCACAAGGCAATACGGGAAATTGGAATCTCGAATTAGTACTCGAAGACACATCTAAAATGGCAGGATTTCTAAAAGATAATGGCCAAAAACTTTCAAAATTAAAAAGGGAACTGTTTGGCGCAAATCGAAATAGTATTCGAAAACAATTAAAAGAAATGAGTCATAATGAAATAATCGAATGGATGGAACAGAAGTGTAAAATTATAGGGTTTTTATAGGAGGGGTAAAGGTGGGTGTACCATTATCAAATTATACGGTTCTAAAATATATTGCCGATAGCGCGGGAACCTTCCTTACCATTATATCTCTGCACTTTTTTGTGTTAATCATCCAAGTAGAAAAAAATTGTCTAGATACAGATGAGAGGAACTGTTGGAAACTTTGTCGAATATAGGATATAATTTATATCTATTAATCATTTAAGAACGTAGGTTCTTTTTTGGGAGGGGAAACAATGCTTCGAACATTGGTTATAACCTCATGTACTGGGGAAAAAGTATTTAAGCCAGAAAATCAGCTTTTACAGAGTGATTTTAGCGATAAGGTTCATATAGATGAAAAAGAAGCGATGCTTCATGAGTATAAGACAACAGCTGGAAAAATGTATACGGGTATGCAGCATGTTAGACTTATGGAGGGTGTTGAATCATTAAGGTCACACTACGAAAGAGATATCGTAGATGTGAGCATTTTATCTGCGGGCTATGGTTTGATTGATGAAGAGAGGGTAATTGTACCCTATGAAGTTACCTTCAATATTATGAATGCGAAACAAGTTATTGATTGGTCAAATTTTCTAGAAATTAATCGTAGTATTTCAGAAAAGATAAAAAAATATGATCTAGTTTTCTTTTTATTAGGGGATAAATATTTAAAATCGGTTCAATTGCCTTTACTAGAGACGACTCCTGGACAAAAGTTAATCTTTTTAGCAAGTAAAACTAGTAAGGCGGCAATCCCGAATTTTGAACCCTATCATTTTGTTGAGGTAGGTCAAGAAGATGCAAAAGAGTTTAGTTATGGACTGATTGCTTTAAAAGGGTATTTATTTAAACTTCTCGCTGATGAATTAAATAAGGATATAAGTTTACTTGATGAAATTCACAAGAATCCTCAACTAATTTTAGAAGTGTTAGAAAAATATCGTATAAAGAAAAATAATTCTGAGCAATTAGAGTTATTTTCTATTGATAATAAAAAAATAATGACAGAAACTGAAAAAGCACCTGTGGTTATAAACGATGAAAAGAAAGTGGTCCCAATTAACAAGAAAAAATTTGGTACAGTATTAAAGACGGACATAGTAGCTAAAAACTACCGGAATTTTGGGATAAAGTATTATATGCCAGAGAATGATGATCGTGTAGATCCTAATTTTGATTTTATTGCTGAAACTCACACAGCGAATCGTGATCCACATATGGATGATGTTTACTCACATGAAATTTATCCTACCCCAAATTATGACGGATTGTTGGTTTCTAAAACGGTTGTAGATGCTTCGAAGAGTAAGAGAGAAAAAGTTATGTCATCTGGTGGGATTCACAATTTCACAAGAATTCCTGAAGGATTTCCTATTTTAGGGGATTGTGGTGCATATAGTTTTAAAGATCAATATGAACCTCCATACGAAACAGATGAAATATTAGATTATTACGAGACACTTGGATTTGACATTGGTGTATCAATTGATCATTTAATTCTTCAAGAGCATGCCGCAGATCCGGTCGAGAGAGAAAGACGGCTTGCGATTACTGAAGTAAATGCTGAAAAATTTATTAAGGGGCATTATGAAGGTAATTACACATTTAAACCTTCAGGAATTGCACAGGGCTGGGATGTTCAAACATATGTTAAATCTGTAAATAACTTAATTGATATGGGGTATCAGCATATTTCGTTGGGAGGACTAGCATATTCCTCAACGGATGAAATTTATGAGATCTTAAAAAACATAGCCCCTTATCTACCTGAATATATGGAAGTCCACTTATTTGGCGCAGCGCGTTTAGAACCGATTAATATCTTCCATCAATTAGGGGTAACGTCCTTTGACTCAACAAGCTATTTACGACAAGCTTGGATGAGTGCAAAAAATAATTACTTTGCAATTGATGGTAATAAATATGGTGCAATTCGTGTTCCGCAAGCTACAGAAAGTAGCCCTAAAATTAAAAAACTTCTCACACAAGGAATTGGAACATTAAAAGAATATCAAGAACTTGAAGCAAAATCTATGAAAGCATTACGGTTGTTTGATAAGGGACTTTTAAGCCTAGAAGAGACATTGAATACAGTTATGGCATATGATGAAAAGTTTAATGATGAGAAAAAAACAGCCAAGCAAAGAGAGCTATATCAGAGAACGCTCGAAGACACACCTTGGAAAACATGTGACTGCAAGATATGTCGAGAAGTAGGTATTGAGGTAATTATTTTTAGAGGAAATAATCGTAACAGACGTAGAGGTTTCCATAATACCTATGTTTTTTATAAACAATTGAGTGAAATCAAGAAATCAGGGTTGAAGAT
>NZ_JBALOX010000285.1:0-1382 GCF_036965165.1 Bacillus sp. JJ1521
GACGTGGGTCACAAAGACGTTTCCACAGGATGTGGAGTTCGTAGTCTTTGTTCCTTAAACGGCTTTTATGGGAATCTCTAGTGGAGGTTTTACAGCCTATTAAGGTTTGGGAAAATTTACTAATGTGTTATCACTTGCAATTGTAATGTTTTTTTACTATACTATTTTTTGCACACATTAATAACGTTCGGGTAATTGCTGCAGGGCGACCTGCAGAGGAAAGTCCATGCTCGCACGGGCTGAGATGTCCGTAGTGTTTGTGCCTAGTGAAACGATAAGCTAGGGTAGCGAGGAGTTAATCTTTGCTAACGGCAGGGAAAAAACCTAAGTCCATTGGATATGGTTTGACTACCTTTAAAGTGCCACAGTGACGAAGTCTTGTAAGAAATTACAAGAGTGGAACGAGGTAAACCCCACAAGCGAGAAACCCAAATAATGGTAGGGGCACTTTCTCCCTTGGAAATGAACAAGGAGAAGGACAGACGGTTTACCGTCTGTAGATAGATGATTACCACCGGAGTACGAGGCATTCGTTTTGCCGATTGAAGTACGAAGGAACAAAACATGGCTTACAGAACGTTATTAATTAAACGAGTCTTACATGATGAATAAAGAAGAAAAGCTCTTCGTGATGAAGAGCTTTTTGTATGCATATATAACGATCTTGGCAGCAAATCTTGCATTCCAAGTTAATTTTCTTTATTCTTTTACTATATAAGAGGTTGTTCAAAAAGTCCGGTGAAAATGACACATCGAATTTCTTCGTTGGCTTGCTTTTCCGTTCCTCACGTATTAAATGCATACGCTCCGGTACTCAAAGCTGCGCCGCCTNNCCTCCTTTTGAACACGCACTATAAATGAATGTACATAGTTAGGGTGAACGTGAATGGGAAAAATAACACTTATTGCCACAGCCGCAATGGGGATTGAATCAATCGTAGCAAAAGAAGTGCGGGATTTAGGCTATGAATGTACGGTTGAAAATGGGAAGGTTACGTTTGATGCGGATGAGCAAGCCATCTGCCGCAGCAACCTTTGGCTTAGAACAGCAGATCGAATTAAGCTTAAAGTTGGAGAATTTAAAGCAACAACCTTTGATGAATTATTTGAAAAAACAAAAGCCCTTAATTGGGGCGATATCATTCCAGAAAACGCAGAGTTTCCTGTCATTGGGAAATCTGTGAAATCAAAGCTTTTTAGTGTATCAGACTGTCAAAGTATAGTAAAAAAAGCAGTCGTAGAGAGCCTAAAGAAGCATTATCGCAAAACATCCGGTTGGTTCGAAGAAACAGGTCCATTATTCCGCATTGAAGTAGCCCTGCTTAAAGACGTCGTAACATTAACCATCGACTGCAGTGGGGTCGGGTTACATAAACGTGGTT
>NZ_JBALOX010000286.1:0-988 GCF_036965165.1 Bacillus sp. JJ1521
CAAGACGTACTTATAATAGTGATGAAAATCTTCCTCCGAAATTGGGAAAAAGACGAGTAATCGCAACCCCTACTGTAAGAAGAATTGCCCGCGAATTAAGGGTCGACTTATCACTTGTTGTTCCGTCTGGTAAAAACGGAAGAGTCCTAGCAGAAGATGTTCATCGGTATAAGGAAGAACAAGATCATGCAAAGAATCCAGCGATGGAAAAAGAAGTAAAACAGGTAAGTGAAAGTGTACATGAGCAAAAAATAATCCACTCAGCAGAGGACCTAGTAGAAAGAGTACCACTGAGAGGTTTACGCCGAAGTATATCAAAAAAAATGACACAATCCACACAAATCGCGGCCCAATCTACGATTTTAGAAGAGGTCGATGTCAGTAAGCTTGTTACTCTCCGAAAGGAATTGTCATTGAAAGCCAAAGAAAAAGGGGTCCATTTAACCTATTTGCCTTTCATCATAAAAGCTATTATTTCAGCTCTTAAGGATTTCCCTTATTTGAATGCTTCTATAGATGATGAAAAAGAGGAAATTATTTTAAAAAAGTATTTTAATATTGGAATTGCAGCAGATACACCAAATGGACTTATTGTTCCTGTCATAAAACATGCTGACCAAAAAAGCATGTTAACCTTAGCAAATGAAATTACTAACTTGGCTGAGAAAGCGAGAGATAATGCTTTATCTATGGATCAATTAAAGGGAGGAACCTTTACAATTACGAACATTGGCTCAACTGGTGTTGGACTATTCGGAACTCCAATCATTAATTATCCGGAAGCTGCAATCCTTGGGGTACATCGAATCCAGAAGAAACCGATTATAACGGAAAAAGAGGAAATCGTTATTCGAGACATCATGGGGATTAGCTTAAGTTTTGATCATCGATTAATTGATGGAGCAATGGCTTCTTACTTTTTAAAGCATTTCATTAGTTATTTAGAAAATCCGAATTTACTGATTATGGAAATGATCTAGTAGATAAC
>NZ_JBALOX010000287.1:0-1200 GCF_036965165.1 Bacillus sp. JJ1521
ACACATCTATGTCATTCTGTTTACATTTTGAAAAAAGCTATTTATTGTAGGTTTCAATTATTATAAAGTGATTATAATGAATAGGAGGAGGTGAAGGAATGTTAAAACGTATTGTGCAGCTCTTTTTTCTAATCGTCGGAGGTATGCTTGGAATTGTCTACCTACCGGATTTATTAAAGCTGTTAAATATCGACAATATTCCATATCTAAATAACTCGTATACGCTCGCGATTTTAGGTGCTATTATATTATTTATTGTTACTTTTTGGTTAGTAGATTATATCGTAGGTTTAATTAAATGGCTTGAAGAGTCATTGATCAAAGCTCCTGTTACAGATGTTTTATTTGGAAGCTTAGGTTTGATTTCGGGATTAATTGTAGCGTTTTTAATTGTAATTCCATTAGACCGTATTTCATTTTCGGTTGTAAATACAGTGCTTCCTATTTTTATTACCCTGCTTTTAGGATATTTAGGTTTCCAGGTTGGTTTTAAAAAGCGGGATGAGCTTGTGAACGTATTCTCGATTAATCGCGCTAGTAAGAAGAAGGGCTCGGAGGAAGAAGAAGCAAACCAACAAGCGAAAAAACTTAAAATTTTAGATACGAGTGTTATAATTGATGGGCGTATCGCGGACATATGCCAAACCGGATTTCTCGAAGGAACGATTGTTATTCCTCGGTTTGTGTTAGAGGAACTTCAGCATATTGCGGATTCTTCAGATGTGTTAAAACGAAATCGCGGTAGAAGAGGACTCGATATTTTAAATCGAATTCAAAAAGAACTTTCAATCAAGGTTGAAATCTACGAAGGTGACTTTGACGATATTCAAGAGGTTGATAGTAAGTTAGTGAAGCTTGCGAAATTAACGATGGGTGTAGTCGTGACAAATGATTTTAACCTAAACAAAGTTTGTGAGCTGCAAAATGTGGCAGTGTTGAATATAAATGACCTCGCGAACGCGGTGAAACCAGTGGTGTTACCTGGTGAAGAGCTAAGCGTTCAAGTCATTAAGGATGGAAAAGAGCATAACCAAGGTATCGCCTATTTGGATGACGGTACGATGATTGTGGTCGAAGAGGGACGCGACTATATCGGAAAGCGCATTGATGTCCTAGTAACAAGTGTTTTACAAACATCAGCGGGACGAATGATTTTCGCGAAGCCCAAATTGCTAGAGAAGGCATTATAACTTTATTCAG
>NZ_JBALOX010000288.1:0-2473 GCF_036965165.1 Bacillus sp. JJ1521
CGGTAACTCTAATGGACCGAAATTATAGTAAAGCGTTTAAAAATGACCCATTAATTAAAAATGAAATAACATACGAAATAAATGATAAAGGAATCAGCCAAAAATTAAGTGGGGCAATCGCAAAGATTGAGTGGAAAGATATATTACTTGCAATAGAAGAGAAAGATATGTTCCGATTATATGTTTCCAAAAACAAAGCGATCATCCTCCCCTTTGGTTTCTTCAATTCAACGGAAGAAATAAATATTTTAAAAAGACTTATTAGAGGAAACATGAAAGCGAAAAAAGTTAAATTAAAGTGATAGCTAACGAAATTCGCTCAGATTCTAGTCTGAGCGTTTTTTTATTTTTTCATATGCAGTGAACTTTTTTATCTCCTTATTCGTATTATCTGCGGAATATATAAATATGAATGAGGGTGTTAGGAATGACAGTGTTTTTTATTTTTTGGATAGCTGCATCAGTTGGGGCAATTGCCGTTATACCGTATCAATTTAAAATGCTAAAAGGCAAAATCGAAGAAGATGCAAGAAAGAATCCAACAAAAAAGATTCCACCTACTCCTGTGCTTATGTTAATCAGCATTTTACAAAGTGTTGTGCTATTAGGTGTTTCAGCATTTATTGGAACGTGGTTGGCTCCAAAGGTTGATTTACATTGGTGGTTAATTGATCAATGGTTACATGGTACTGCTGTTCCATATTCGATTTCAGGAACAATTCTGCTAAGTATTATTGTCGGAGCCATTGCGTCATTCATCATCTTCGGATTGGACATTTTATTTATGAAAAAAATGCCGAAGGTCGATATAGATGAGCCTTCAAAATTTCAGGCATTTATTGCTTCGTTTTATGGAGGTATTTCGGAGGAAGTGTTAACCCGCTTATTCGTAATGACGGCAGTTGTTTATGTATTAAACCTTATAGGTTTAGGGAGTATTTCTTATTGGATCGGTATCCTCTTTGCTGCCTTTTTATTCGGTGTTGGGCATTTACCAGCTGCTTTTGGGCTTTTCGGAAAATCAAAGCTTGTTGTTTGGCGTACGCTTTTACTAAATGCTATCCCAGGTATCCTGTTCGGTTTTTTGTATTGGAAGTATGGAATTGAAATCGCAATGATTGCTCACTTTACTGGGGATATCTTTTTACACGTTATCATTGGACCTATCTTTAGAAAAAGAATGAGAAGTTAAGCTTACGAGGTTTCGTGGGCTTTTTCTTTTATCTGCACACCGAAATTCCCCAGAACTAATACAATACAACAAAGAAAATTTTGAGAAAGGAGAACGACGATGTATTATTATGAACCTTGGATGAGACACACTCAGCCAGTAAGAAACAATCATGAAATCAAAAATAAATTGAAGGTAAATGGAGAAGGAATTGTTTCAGCAACACCGACTTCGTCAACAATCACGTTAGGTGTAATAACCGAAAGTAGTACTGTATCTGCTGCTCAAAATGAAAATAACCAACATACCAAAAAGGTGATCGATTCTATCCTAGGACTCGGGATACCTAAAGAACATATCAAAACAGTAGATTTTCGGATTGAAATCCTCTATAACTATGAAAACTCAAAACAAACGGTGAGGGGCTATCGGGTTACCCATATGCTACAAATTTCGGATGTAGATATCCAATCGACTGGTAGCATTGTCGATACAGCCGTTCAAAACGGTGCTAATACGGTCACAAGTATTGATTTTACGGTTAGCAACCAGAAGGTCTATTATGAAAAAGCTCTACAGAACGCTGTACAAGACGCCCAGGAAAAAGCAAGGACGATTGCGAAAAAGTTAAATGTCCAGCTTCAAGAAATCCCGATTCATATCCAGGAACTATCACAACATTCTCCCCCTGTCCCATTTCAAACCGCCATGTTTGCCAAAAGTGAAGCCTCCACACCGATTCAGCCAGGGGAATTAACGATTACGGCAAGGATTGAAGCGACATTTATATACAACATTTAATTTTGAAGCTGAATAAATCATTTTAGTTTTTAGGAAACTAAGATGAGGTGAAAATGTTGAAGAGATTTTTGGTTATGCTTTTGGTTGGAATAATATTAGTCATCCCTATTACAACAATAAATGCAAAAACAATAAATGAAGCTGATACAGAATTGAGCGAAACCCTAAAAATGGCACTTATAAGTAGCAATCGAAATCCAGTAGATAAAGCAATTACTGAAATATATAAAGATGACAAAAAAGCACAGAAACTAGGTCTTTCTTGGGCTTCATGGGGTACAGAAATCCTCAAAATAAAGCAGGTATATGGGATTGGTGGCTTATACCAGATAACGTTGAAAGTGTACCCTTACTATGGTGCCCATAACGGTTATGGAGAAGATGAAGTTGAGATCAATACAAATGGTGAATTAATCAGCTATAAGCATATAAAGACATACCCTTGAACTTCAATGTGTTGACGACTACAAAAGTTGAGTATACGTTCATGTTGTTTATTTA
>NZ_JBALOX010000288.1:2592-5764 GCF_036965165.1 Bacillus sp. JJ1521
GTTTGCAACGACCAACATAACTACAATTAGAGAAACTCTCTTAATTATTCTAAACCTTTTTGTTCTTCCCAATCATAATTGTTACTTGTGCCACAGTAATGGGCAATGAGGACTTTTTCCTGTAAGCAAGGTATTTGGGCACCCATGTAACATTATATTTTTCCTTGAATTTTCGTAAGCCTTGAAAGTGATAGAACACTTGACCATGCAAATAAATTTGGGCCGCTACCTTTTCACTAAAAAATGAAAATTTAGAAAGACCAACATTGGAAAGTGGAGCCATTCCTAAATTGAATTGGTTATACCCTTCTACTTTTGCCCATTCAAATAACGAAAGGAAGAGAAAGTCCATTGTTCCTGATGGCGAATTAGGTATGAAGCGCATTAAGTCCACGGAAATAGTTTGATTATTATCATAAACAGGCATTACACTGGCAAAGCCAATAACTTCCTCATCCATATTTTTCAAAATGGCGATTTCAGATTTATTTAGATACGCTTCATCAAAATAGCCAAGTGAAAATCCCTTTTCCCTTCTACCTGCAAGCCACTCATTTGATACTATCTTAAGCTTTTGAAGCAAATCATCACCAAATGGTGGTTTCATAATTTCAAAAATGAAAGCATCCCGTTCAAATTTATTTTTGATGGCCCTCATCGCTTTCATTTTTTTACCAGCGAGAGAGAAACTCCCTAAATCGACAAATGCCTCCTCCCCAAGTTTAAAAAAGTCGNNATGAAGAATTGATAGCATTTCATTACTGCTCTCATAAAAAATAGGCGTGTACCCATATAAATCGGAAATGGTTAGAAACTCCTCAATCGCAAATGGAAATTCGGATTTCTCCCCGGTAAGATCACCAAGCACCACAATCTTGTCCGCATAAACTTGGTATGGAAATAAAACATTGTCTTTACTATTCCAGAAAACATACTTATCATGCAAAAAGATTAAATGTGTGAGCACATTTCCTTTATATTGATGAAGGTGTTCGTAAATCTTTCTCTCTTGAGTTTTTGAACAGTCCATTAACCATCTCTGGGATTTCCCTATAAAATTCCCAATCCCAAAAATTAAAATGGCTATAATTAGCCCAATGAATGCACTATAAAACAAGTCTTGGGAATCAGTAATGAGATATGGAACAAACTTTGCTGGGATCATGATTTTAGATGTAGGCAAATTAGAATACCCTATCAATAAATACATAAAAATAATGAGCAGAATGATGAAAATATCAAAAGTCATCTTCCCCCAAGTCAAAACATAGCTTTCCCGATAGAAACGAGCCTTTGATAATCGAAGCAACAAAGCGACTATGAGTAAAAAGATAGCTTCTTCATAGTCAAATCCTTTGGAAAGAGATAATAATGCTGCAAAGGACAGGGCTACAATTGTTAGAAAATAAGCGCGTTTTACTTTGTATTGAATTCCCCTTGATAATCCAAGAAGAAGCAAGCCTGTTGCAACGGAAAGTTGATGAGATAAACTTATTATAGGGAGAGAAAAAATGTCTTCAGCAATTTTTAACCTTCCAATAATGCCCGGCGATGCTGCAGAAAGAAGCAGAATTAAACCGGAAATAAATATCAAAGTGGTTAAAATCCAATGACTGATACGTTGGATAAATACGTTTGGCAAGTTCCCCCAATTACTATTCCATTTCCCCCAGTAGGTTTTAATAAAAAGAATAGCTCCAACAAGGAATGGAATAATGAAGTAGCCTATGCGATATAGGAGAAGAAGCACAACAACTTTCTCATCCAATACCCCTAAATAATCTGTTCCCCATATGAAAACAAGGTCAAATGATCCCAGACCACCTGGGATCAAGCTCACAATTCCAGCGCATGATGAAATGACAAAAATAGCAAATAAATCCCCAATAGGAATGGAAATCTTCATAACAGCATTCAAAAAACAAAAAACGAAAAAGATAGCTGACCATTCCAGAATTGAAACGAGAATAAGGAAAAATTTCACTTTTAAGGTGATGGATGGATCAGGGACCTTTTTGTTTCTCCATAAAGTAATGATTATCAAAGTTGGAAGGTACAAGGCAACTCCAATAAGAGCCAAATAAAGCCATTTCGTATGTACTAACAAGGGAATATTTCTATATCCGACAAGGGTAATCCAGGAAAAGAAGGAGATTCCCGTAAGGAAAAATAAAGAAACAAAGGTGATGGTTTTTAATAACTTCCCCTTCTCAAATTCTTCCCTTTGATAGAAATAAGTTCTAAGCATGATCCCGAAAATGCCACCGAAACCAATCAAATTTGAAAAGGAATTGACGATAAGTGATTGCTTAACAAACTGTTTTTTTGGTATTTTAATTCCCATTATTTTGACGATAACAGCATCATAAAAAAACATTGGTGAAATTGCCCCAATGGTAACTAGTAAGACAACCACTAGTATCGCAATCGGAACTTGACTTATAATATGTTGGAGCAATTGAATGTCGAGACCCATAGCGAATTTGTTTATTTCCATTGCTGCAAGGACTAATAATATTAGAGGAAAAATAATTTTCAAAAATTGAACTGTTTTTTCTTTTAAATAATGTTTACTCAATTTGAATATTCCCTTCTGATACTATTTTTAACGATTCCCCAATTTCTATTAACACTCCTGTAGTACGATAAGTGAATCGTACTTTTCACATTAGCATTTGTCAATAAAGTAATTAGGTAAATAGACCGTTTTCTAAATGATTGTTGTTTTTGCATATTTTTTATGTTTTAGTTAGGTGTAAACATATAATTAGAACGAAACTTTTTTTAAAATCAATCATATGAAATAGAATAGAAATTTTATGAGTATATGAAATATGTGGGGGCTTTGTTTGAACTTCTATGTTCAATAGGTACACTACTTTTTTCCTTTACAAAAGATGTAACCGAAGAAGAAATAGAGAAAAATATAAACTGACTTAACGAATACCAATGGTTTCAATATTACTTTAATGATGGTAAGTTTGAAATTTTAATTAAGGAACACAAAGATGTTCGGTATGTCATAGGGAAATTAAACATTGAAAAAATGAAAAACAAGGCTGAATATCAACCAAAATATCAGCAAAAAATTCATAAAGTGTTACTAAAATATTCAAAATAACTTAATCTACGAATTTAAATATGGCATAATAGACCTAGTTGAGAAAACAAT
>NZ_JBALOX010000289.1:0-1340 GCF_036965165.1 Bacillus sp. JJ1521
ACCCATATCTTTGCCCTCCTTTACTATTTAGTAGACGAATGTCTTACTTCAAACTTTTTCTTTATCTTATTTTTATGCGTAAAAAATGGTGACAATGATTAGAGACGTCGGTAAAACGAAAAAGGGATACCTTTCTAAAAGGTATCCCTACATATCATCGATTTTCTAGTAGTGTTTTCGCATCTGAATAGGAAGTTCCATGAGCTACTGCAACCGCTTTGTAGGTTACATATCCATCTAACGTATTGATTCCTTTATACAAAGCATCATTTTCCAAACAAGCTTGTTTGAAGCCTTTATTTGCAATCGTCAATGCATATGGAACCGTTACATTTGTTAATGCAAAGGTTGATGTGCGCGGAACAGCTCCAGGCATGTTTGCAACTGCATAGTGAACAACATCATGCTTGATATATGTTGGATTATCATGCGTTGTAATCCTGTCAGTGGTTTCAAAAATTCCGCCTTGATCAATCGCAATATCCACGACTACAGATCCAGGTGCCATTGATTTAATCATTTCTTCCGTAACAAGTTTTGGCGCCTTCGCACCAGGAATGAGTACTGCACCGATTACCAGATCTGATTCCTTCACAGCCTCTGCGATATTTAGTGGGTTTGACATTAGTGTTGTCACATCTGCCCCAAAAATATCATCAAGCTGGCGAAGACGGTCTGGATTTAAATCAATTACCGTCACTTGTGCTCCGAGCCCAACTGCCATTTTAGCAGCATTTGTGCCTGCAACTCCGCCACCAATAATCGTCACTTTACCACGATGTACTCCGGGTACTCCTGCTAGTAAAATACCTTTACCACCATGTGGTTTTTCTAAAAATTGAGCACCGATTTGCGTTGCCATTCTTCCCGCAACCTCACTCATTGGAGTTAGCAACGGAAGGGAACGGTTTGGTAATTGAACTGTTTCATAGGCAAGTCCGATTACCTTTTTTTCAACAAGGGCCTTTGTTAATTCAGGCTCTGCTGCTAAATGTAAATATGTAAATAAGAGTAGGTCTTCATGGAAATATTGATACTCCTCTGTCAGAGGTTCCTTTACCTTCATAACCATTTCCATAGACCATGCTTCACTTGGTGTATTCACAATAGTTGCCCCTGCATCGGTATATTGTTGATCTGTAAAACCAGATCCTCCCCCAGCGTTGGTTTCTATATATACTTCATGTCCAAAGCTTACAAGATTTACAACACCAGCCGGTGTCATTGCAACCCGATTTTCGTTATTCTTAATCTCCCGTGGTACACCAATACGCATGTAAAATACACTCCCCTAATTGTTATCAACGATCATTTTTCCTTAAAATTACAAACCTTATTAT
>NZ_JBALOX010000290.1:0-1888 GCF_036965165.1 Bacillus sp. JJ1521
AAATATTAGTTGAAAATGGTCAACTTGTAGAGTATGGCCAACCACTATTCCTAGTAAAAGCTTAAATAAGGAGTTTAAACTTATGTTAAAAAAGATCTTAATAGCAAACCGTGGAGAAATTGCAGTTCGTATTATACGAGCTTGTAAAGAGCTTGGAATTGAAACGGTTGCCGTTTTCTCTGAGGCAGACCGTGAATCGCTTCACGTTCAATTAGCAGATGAGGCCTATTGTATTGGACCGAAATCTTCAAAAGATAGCTATTTAAATTTTACAAATATTATTAGTGTAGCAAAGCTAACAGAGAGTGAAGGGATTCACCCTGGATATGGCTTTTTAGCAGAAAATGCCGATTTTGCAGAGCTTTGCCGTGAAGTAAATCTAACTTTCATTGGCCCAAGTCCCGAAGCCATTAATAAAATGGGAACAAAGGACGTTGCTCGTGAAACGATGAGAGAAGCGGGAGTACCAATCGTCCCTGGTTCTAAAGGAATCATCAAGGATGCAGATGAAGCAATCGCACTTGCAAATGATATGGGTTACCCTGTTATTATCAAAGCCACTGCTGGTGGTGGCGGTAAAGGAATCCGTGTTGCTAAGGATGAAGAGGAACTAATTAAAGGAATCAACATCACTCAGCAAGAAGCAGCAACTGCCTTTGGTAACCCTGGTGTATATATTGAAAAATATATTCAAGATTTCCGTCATGTAGAGATTCAAGTATTAGCCGATAACCATGGAAATGTGATACATTTAGGAGAGAGAGATTGCTCAATTCAACGTCGTTTGCAAAAACTCGTTGAGGAAACGCCATCACCTGCTCTAAATGAAACAACAAGACAGAAAATGGGTGAGGCAGCTGTAAAAGCAGCTCAAGCTGTTGACTACTCAGGGGCAGGAACAATCGAATTTATTTATGATCATATCAACGACAAATTCTATTTCATGGAAATGAACACAAGAATTCAAGTTGAGCATCCCGTTACTGAGATGGTAACCGGTGTAGACTTAATTAAAGAAATGATTCGCGTTGCGTCTGGTGAGAAGCTTTCATTAGCTCAGAGTGATGTAACATTTAATGGTTGGGCAATTGAATGCCGAATCAATGCAGAGAATCCAGCAAAGAATTTCATGCCATCTCCTGGAAAAATTGACATGTATTTACCACCTGGTGGTTTTGGGGTAAGAATAGACTCTGCTGCATATCCTGGCTATTCAATACCTCCATATTATGATTCAATGATTGCAAAGCTCATTACTTATGGGGCAACGAGGGAAGAAGCAATTGCAAGAATGAAGCGTGCTCTTAGCGAATTTGTAATTGAAGGTGTACACACGACGATTCCTTTCCACCTCAAGCTCATGAATCATGAACAATTTGTAGGCGGGGACTTCAATACAAAATTTCTTGAACTATATGAGGTTATGAAGTAGTAAACTAATATGGGAGGTGCTTATTGATGACAGCTGAAATGAATATTTTAGAAATGGATCAAGGTAGCAACAGTCTTGGTAAGGTAGAAATTGCGCCAGAGGTTATCGAAGTAATTGCGGGTATAGCTTCTTCAGAGGTTGAAGGAGTCGCACAAATGAGAGGTAACTTTGCTTCAGGTGTTGTTGAGAAGTTAGGAAAGAAAAATCACGGAAAAGGTGTCAAAGTAGAATTAACAGAAACAGGCATTATTGTTGATGTATTCTGTGTTATGAACTTTGGTGTTTCTATTCCTAATGTTGCTCGTCAAATTCAAGACAATGTACGTCAAGCTTTATTGAATATGACTGCTTTAGATGCAAATGAAGTAAACATCCACGTTGTTGGTGTCCTATTTGAATCCCAAAAACCGGAAGTGCAAGTTGAAGAAGAGATTTAAGGAAATTAATTCAGTCGGA
>NZ_JBALOX010000291.1:0-1820 GCF_036965165.1 Bacillus sp. JJ1521
TTTCCTAAAATGGAGAGGGAAAAACGTAATAGTCAATGAAGAAGGATGATAAAAAGGAGACGATGTCTCCTTTTTTTTGCTTCAGGAAGACGCATTGAGTGTTGACATCGTCACACTCTTTTTTTAATTTGGCAAAAATGATATACTTGATTAATTCTGACTATTCAGCATAAAATTAGTATAAATATCCTATTTTTAAATGATAGTGGAAGGGAATTCAGCCATCATGAAAGTGACATTACAATCTAAACTTCTAATACTAATCATATCGTTACTACTTTTTGTAATTATTTCATTAACTGGTACCATTTCGTATTTTGAGTCAAAACAAACCGAACAAGAAATGGGGAAACTTGCATTACAAGTTGCTACAACCGTTTCATTTACGCCAGATATTCAGGAAGCATTTGAATTAGAAGACCCTTCAAAAGTAATTCAACCGATCGTTGAACATATACGTGAAGAAGTAGGTGCGGAATATATAGTTGTAGGGAATAAAGATAGTATTCGTTATTCGCATCCACAGGAATGGAAAATAGGAAAAAAGATGGTTGGAGAAGATAATGATAAAGCTTTAATTCATGGTGAGTATTATTCTTCTAAGGCTATAGGTTCCTTAGGGCCATCTTTGCGTGGAAAAGCACCGATCTTTGATCTGGAAGGAAATATCATTGGAATTGTATCAGTGGGATTCATGCTAGATGATATACATGCAGTGATTTTAAATACATTAATGAAGTATAGCATGATTGCTTTCTTCGTGTTGATCCTAGGAATTGGTGGAGGGATACTCCTAGCAAAAAACATCCGTAAAGATATTCTTGGGCTTGAACCACACCAAATTGCCTCTTTATATCGAGAGCGGAATGCCATTTTATATTCCATTAAAGAAGGGATAATAGCAGTTGATGAGTATGGTAAAATAAATTTAATGAACCATAATGCAAAGAGTATGCTAGGAATAAATGAGAATTCTGTTAATAAACCAATAGAAGATGTGGTACCAAATACCGAAATGTATCGGGTATTACAGTCAGGGTATTTTGAAAGTGATCGGGAAATGCTTCTAAATGATAGAGTTGTTATTGTAAATAGGACACCGATAATTGAGAAGGATAGAATAGTAGGGGTGGTTGCAAGTTTCAGAGATAAAACAGAAATTACTGAAATGATTAATACACTTTCAGAAGTACGAAAGTATTCTGAGGATTTACGCGCGCAAACACATGAGTTTACAAATAAGTTATATGCTTTGTCAGGTTTGCTCCAGTTAGGTGAATATGAGGAGGCAATAGATTTCATTCAAATGGAATCTTCCAATCATCAAATTCAAAGTAGAATTTTATTTGAACAAATACATGATCATAAAGTTCAGGCAATATTATTGGGGAAAATCGGAAAAGCCTCCGAGCATAAGATAACCTTTACGATTGATCCAAATAGTTTTTTGCAACTGCTTCCAAAACATGTTAACCTATCTAAATTAATCACTATTTTAGGAAATATTATCGATAATGCATTTGAAGAAGTAATGAAAAGTAATCGTAAGAAAGAGGTTAGTTTTTTTACAACGGATATTGGTAATGATATTGTTTTTGAAGTAGCAGATTCAGGGAATGGCGTCGATTTTGGAAATCAAGCTGCCATTTTTACAAAAGGCTTTTCGACTAAAAATGAAAAAAACAGAGGATTTGGTTTAGCCAGTGTTAAACAGGCTGTGACTGAGTTAAATGGTACAATTGAAATAAGTAATAATGATGGTGGCGGAGCGGTTTTTTCTATCTTTATTCCTAAACAAATGAATCATATAAGCTAAGGGG
>NZ_JBALOX010000292.1:0-2499 GCF_036965165.1 Bacillus sp. JJ1521
GGTCTAGAATGAAAGCGTTTAGTACATATCCAACAGTATAGATTTGGACAGCTTTCTACACTTCATTTTTGGCGATTTTCTTCCAATTTTGATTTGGAAAAGGTCCTTTCCTCAGCATAAGAAATTACATATTCAATCTGTTTCGCTTAGTTGGAAAGTGCTACACACTTAAAACTAAAAAAATCGTATATAGAACGTATTCCAAAGGGGTGTAAGTCATGATCAATCAACTTTCGTGGAAAGTTGGCGGACAACAAGGGGAAGGAATTGAGAGTACGGGGGAAATCTTTTCCGTAGCTCTAAATCGTTTAGGCTACTATTTGTACGGCTATCGCCATTTTTCATCACGTATTAAAGGTGGGCATACGAATAACAAAATTCGAGTTAGTACAACTCAAGTTCGTTCAATTTCAGACGATCTTGATATTTTAGTAGCTTTTGACCAGGAAACAATTGATTTTAATTTTCACGAGTTACGGGATGGGGGAGTAGTGTTGGCGGATGCAAAATTCGGACCAACCATTCCTGAGAACACCAACGTTCATTTGTATTCTGTTCCTTTTACTCAGATCGCAACAGACCTTGGAACGTCCCTAATGAAAAACATGGTTGCAATTGGTGCAACTAGCTCATTATTAGACCTTGATTTAAATGTATATCTTAATGTTGTAGAAGAAATCTTTGGTCGAAAGGGTGCGCAGGTTGTAGAAAAAAATATGGAAGCAATCAAAGCAGGTAGCGAATTCCTACAGGATCAACTTAGCGAAGACGTAAAGATGAAGCTAGAAAAGGCTGACGGAAAGCAACGCATGTTCATGATTGGTAATGACGCAATAGCTTTGGGTGCTCTAGCAGGTGGAGCAAGATTTATGCCTGCATACCCAATTACCCCAGCTTCTGAAATCATGGAATACTTAATTAGCAAACTACCTGATTTCGGTGGAACAGTTATACAAACTGAAGACGAGATTGCTGCTTGTACAATGGCAATTGGCTCTAACTATGCCGGGGTTCGTGCATTTACGGCTTCCGCTGGTCCAGGATTATCATTAATGATGGAATCAATCGGATTATCAGGTATTACTGAAACTCCGCTTGTAGTTATTGATACACAACGTGGGGGCCCAAGTACTGGACTTCCAACAAAGCAAGAACAATCAGATTTAATGGCAATGATTTATGGAACTCATGGAGAAATTCCTAAGATTGTAATGGCTCCAAGTACTGTTCAGGAAGCATTCTATGACATAATTGAAGCATTTAACCTAGCTGAAGAATATCAATGTCCGGTTATTTTTCTAACAGATTTACAGCTTTCACTTGGTAAGCAGACAGTTGAACCACTTGATTATTCTAAGATCGAAATCAGACGTGGAAGTCTAATTCTTGATAATGAATTACCAGAATTAGAGAATAAGGAATACTTTAAGCGTTATGAAGTGACAGATAGCGGGGTATCTCCACGTGTAGTTCCTGGTGTAAAGAATGGGATCCACCACGTAACGGGTGTTGAACATAATGAACAAGGTAAACCCTCTGAGGTTGCGAGCAACCGTAAGAATCAAATGGAAAAGCGCTTTAGGAAGATTAGTAATATTCAATTTAAGACTCCTGTTCATAAAAATGTGAAACATGAAGAGGCAGACCTTTTAGTTGTTGGATTTAACTCTACCCGAGGTGCGATAGAGGAAGCAATGACTCGTCTTGAGAATGATGGTATTAAAGTGAATCATGCACAGATTCGTTTAATTCACCCATTCCCGACTGACGAAATTTTACCATTAGTTCAATCAGCAAAAAAAGTATTAGTAGTAGAAAATAATGCTACAGGTCAGCTCGCAAACATTATGAAGATGAATGTAGGACATGCAGACAAGATTACTAATTTCTTAAAGTATGACGGTAATCCGTTCCTACCTCATGAAGTTCACACAAAATGTAAGGAGTTGTTCTAATATGGCAACATTTAAAGACTTTCGTAATAATGTGAAACCTAACTGGTGTCCAGGATGTGGAGACTTCTCCGTACAGGCAGCAATTCAACGTGCAGCTGCTAGTGTTGGACTTGAGCCTGAACAGCTAGCTGTTATTTCAGGGATTGGATGCTCTGGACGTATTTCTGGATATATCAATGCCTATGGTTTACACGGTATTCATGGACGTTCATTACCAATTGCTCAAGGTGTAAAAATGGCCAACCGTGATTTAACTGTTATTGCTTCTGGTGGAGACGGTGATGGTTATGCTATAGGAATGAGCCATACAATCCATGCGATTCGTCGTAATATCGACATCACATACATTGTGATGGATAACCAAATTTATGGTTTAACAAAAGGACAAACTTCACCAAGAAGTGAAATTGGCTTTAAAACAAAGAGTACACCTCAAGGGTCAATTGAGTCTGCACTTTCCGTTATGGAAATGGCTTTAACTGCAGGGGCAACTTTTGTTGCGCAAAGTTTCTCAACGGACCTTAAAGATTTAACAGCTTTAATT
>NZ_JBALOX010000293.1:0-5174 GCF_036965165.1 Bacillus sp. JJ1521
GAATCCGAAATATTTAGTATGGCTGGATTGTACAGGTGGGGCGAGAAGGAAGGCATTGGATCCACCATTATTTGGTTGATAGATAAATTAAAAACTGTATCTATGAACATCCCAGATGGACTGGACGCTACACATGCGCAGAGAAAATTAATCAAAGTTATCGCTGGTGTGGTAATAAATGAGATTGAAGAAATGGGTGAGAACCTACCTCAAGATGAGCGTGGAAACAAACTTGATACAGCCATTCGATTAGGATATGCCTACGGTCTTACTTATCCTTTTATCGATGATCTATTGGATTCAATGGTTTTGTCTGACCATGAAAAAAGAAAATATTCCGATTTGATACGGACAACACTTCTTACAAAAACTGTGCCTGTATTGGGGGAATGGACGGGAAAAAACAAAAAGTTACTAGAATATGTTCATTCGGAACTTACAGAAGCTTTCAAGTATATAAAAAGCAAACAGCCTCAAGAAACCATACATTCCTTTTTCGAACAATCCTTTGTCTTTTTTAAGTCTCAAGAAGTAGATCGTAATAAAGATCTTTCAATTGCAACTTACACCAATGAAGAAATATATGTGCCTATTATTATAAAATCAGCATCTTCACGAATGATTGTTCGTTCTCTCATTAGTGCTCCTATGGCCGAGGAGATTGACAATCGAATCTTCTGTTATGGCATTTACAATCAGCTTGCAGATGACTTTGCAGATATGTTTTCTGATAACGAGGAAGGTGCGGTAACCCCATATACGTATTATTTAAAATATCATAAAAAGCGACCTGATTTAGTAAATCCATATGAGTTATATTGGGCGGTTATTTATTATTTAATCCATCATGTGTACAAATCTGATCCAAAAGCACGTGAAATCATATTGGACCGGGCAATAAACGGATTAAAACGATTTAAAAATCGGGTCGGTAACAAGGTGTATGAAGAAGTTATGGAAATATTCGCTACAGGTGATGAAGCTTTTAATCGTTTGATTCAAAAATTGGTAAGTAAAGCAGATGATGTTGATTTCTTTGATAAGCTATTGCGCGATAATATGGTGACAAATCTAAAAAATGAACAGAAAGAAAAAGAAGACTTTTCTGAGTTGATTGAAGACGTTCGCCTACGCATAAATATTAGTTTACACATTTCAAAAATTAATAAAGACATTTCTCCTATAGTAAGTGCAGCAAATTACAGTCTTGATGGAGATGGGAAAAGATTAAGACCAATCGTGACCTGGATGATGGGGGTTAAGGAATATGGATTAGATGAAAAAACGATTCTTCCACTTTTGAAGTCAATCGAGTACATGCATACAGCTTCTTTAATATATGACGATCTTCCTTCGCAAGACAATGCAACTTTTCGAAGAGGGCAGCAAACCGTGCATCAGGCGTATAACATAGCAGTTGCGGAATTAACAGGTCTTTTTCTTACACAAAAGGCTACTTTTGAGCAAGCATCCCTTACTCATTTTGAAGCGAAAACGGTACTTAAGTTAATCCAATATTCGGCTGAGAGCACAATGGATATGTGCAAGGGGCAAGCGATGGATTTAGACTCCAAAGGAAAACAACTATCTCTAGAAGAGCTAAACCTAATGTGCTTTTTAAAAACCGGAAAGGGATTTGAGGCTTCGCTCATTATGCCATCCATCCTTGCAAATGTAGAGGAAAAGGAAATCGAGTCTTTAAAAAAGTTTGCGTATCACGCGGGTATTGCCTTTCAAATTAAGGATGATTTATTAGACGTAGAAGGTGCAACAGATTTACTTGGAAAATTGGTCGGTAAAGATGTAGAAAACAATCAATCTACTTTTGTCTCCGTCCTTGGAATAGAAAATGCTAAAAAAGCGATGTGGGAACATTATTGTCTTGCGATAGAAGAATTGAAAGAGATCCCACTTAAATCGATTTTCCTTAAGCAACTATTAAATTATATTATCCATAGGGACCACTGAGAAAACACATGCCATTAATTATATAAAGGAGATACATATCTACATGACTATAAATTTGATAAATTGTACCCTTGAAGATTTACATAAACTTCAAGAAATTAGCTATGAAACATTTAACGAGACTTTTGAGGAACAGAATTCACCAGAAAATATGCATGCTTATTTGGAAAGGGCATTTAACCTTGAACAATTAGAAAAAGAAATATCCAATGTCTTTTCAAACTTCTTTTTTGTTTATCTTTATAATGAACTCGCAGGATATTTAAAAATAAATATCAATGATGCTCAGTCTGAAGAAATGGGCAATGAGTCACTTGAAATTGAGAGGATTTATATAAAGCACAAATTTCAAAAACACGGGCTTGGAAAATATCTACTAAATAAAGCGATGGAATTTGCACTGGAACAAAATAAAAAGAAAATCTGGTTAGGCGTATGGGAAAAAAACGAAAATGCTTTAGCTTTTTATCAAAAAGTGGGGTTTGTTCAAACTGGAGCCCACTCTTTTTATATGGGTGATGAAGAACAAATAGATATAATAATGACCAAAACACTCATTTGACCTTTTTGAAAGGTGAATAAATTATGTGTATACCTAATCATTTTAAAATAGATGATAGTCCATACAACCTTTTTAAAACGAATGAAGCTTAAACATTTTTTGTTTTTATTCATTCCTATATTCAGGGCGGTATCTACTTCGTTTTTTCTAGGTAAAAGCACATTTTATAGGTACAAGTTGAAAGGCGTAAGCCTATGGAATAGGATGCTAGTAGCCAAAGAATAAGGAGTGATTAAAAGATGTATTATTATGACCCAAACGGTCTAATGGCGTCATCACTACCACACTACACAGATTATGATTATTATTATGATTATGAAAGACAAATGGGTTCATTCCCACCATTTGGAGGAGGTCCTATGGGTCCACCACCATTTGGACCACCAAGTCAAGGACCAATAGGTGGACCGCCATTTGGAACACCTAGTCAGGGACTTGGAGGAGGACCACCAACAGGACCGCCACCATCGTTTGTTCCTACACAATCACAACAGCAAGCACAAGCCTTTGCAGTCGATCCAGGAAGTATTAGAAGTTGTTTGTTCAGATTTACTTACGTATGGCTTCGAGGTCGTGAGCAATTCTGGTTCTATCCTACATTTGTTGGAAGAAGTTCCATTTCAGGGTTTAGGTGGAATGGTTTTAGATGGGTGAACTTCGGGATTAGTCTAAGACAAATCCAATCCTTTACTTGTATTTAATTAGAATTCAATGAAAAAAGAAGCGTAAGAACATAGTTCTCTTGCTTCTTTTTTTGATTAAAGTACGTGTTTTAATAAATCAATTCTTTTCTGAAAAAAATCCTTCCTTTACGTAGTATTTTAAATCTATTGGTTCATTCCCTGAAGTTTTTGTCAATTAATTAAAAGGAAATTATCAAAATTTGTAGAATGTAGGTTGGTAAGGTAAAGAAATGATGTGGTAATATTGGCAGCTGTCAATAATATGAAGCCTTTAGAAGCAGCCCGACAATTTTTTCAAAAACATTATCCTGATTGTAAAGCAGCACTATTAGCAGGAAGTGTAACAAGAGGAGAAGCAACAGAAACATCTGATCTAGACATCGTGGTTATCGATAAAAACATTTACTCATCATATAGAGAATCTTTAATCGACTTTGGTTGGTCAATAGAGGTTTTTATACATAATGAAACATCCTATAAGCAGTTTTTTGAAACGGATAAAAAAGCGAGCAAGGCCATCCATGCCAAGAATGGTTTGCGAGGGGATTGTTCTTGCGGATGATGGAATATTTGAAGAAATCAAAAAAGAAGATAAGGAATATTAGACAATGGACCTGATGAATGGACAAGGGAAACAATAGATTTGAAAAGATATTTCATAACGGAGACACTCTTGAAGATTTCATCGGCTCTGAACAAAGAGAGGAAGCAATATTTATTGCTAATAGTCTTGTAGAAATGACAAGTGAATTTGTATTAAGAACAAATCGTAAATGGAATGGAGCTTCTAAGTGGGTCTATCAAGCCTTAAAAGATTTCGACGAGGAATTTGCAATAAGCTTTGTTGCGTCATTTGATTCTTTTTACAGAAATTGTGATAAATCCAAGGTTATTCAATTAATTGATGAAATTTTACAACCATTCGGTGGCCGTTTATTTCAAGGCTTTTCAATGGGGAAAGGGAGTGGAAACATATTGACAAATGAAATGCTCACAAACAATAAGAAGAGCTGGGACATAGTTGCCCATCATTTTAACGGGAAGGATGCACTTCCAAGTTATGGACCTTTTACACAAACTGAAGAAGAATTAAGGCTGTTTGAGGAAATAACAAATAATAAAGTACTTGATATCGGTTGCGGAAGTGGACACTCGTTAAAATACATGGCAAAAAAAGGTGCAAGAGAAATTTGGGGAGTAGACTTGTCACAAAACCAAATTGATACCGCTAAAGAAACGCTAAATGGATTGAATCCACAATTGTATTGTGCACCAATGGAGGAAGATATCAGTATTCCAAAGGGTTATTTTGATTTCGTCTATTCTATCTATGCGATTGGTTGGACGATGGATTTATCAGCAACCTTTAAGCTAATCTATTCCTATTTAAAATCCGGCGGATATTTCATATTCAGTTGGGATCACCCGTTATATCCTCATCTAAAAAGTGAAAATGGCCTTATATTTCTAGAAGGTTCATATCAGAATGAAGGAAGTGTCACATACAATAATTTTAAAGGTGAAAAGGCACCTATGGTCATTCCAACAAGAAAAATGAGTACATATATCAATGAATTAATAAAAGCTGGTTTTACAATTGAAAAGGTAATTGAAAGTGATGTATCAGAGTCCTTTGATTCAATGGAAGATGAAGTATCAGACCGTTATTATTCGTTATATAAAGCACGAAAATTTCCAACAACAATGATTATTAAAGCTTACAAGCCTTAATAAATGGAAGGTGTAACCATGATAAAAGCGGCTGTTTTTGATTTAGATGGAACATTATTAGATAGAGATGAATCTGTACAAAAGTTCATAACAAACCAATATGATAGGTTTAAAAAATTTCTAGACGATATTCTAAAAGAAACCTATATAAAAAGATTTATAGAATTAGATCACCGCGGGTATATATGGAAAGACAAGGTGTATCAACAATTAGTTGAAGAATTTCAAAT
>NZ_JBALOX010000294.1:0-4280 GCF_036965165.1 Bacillus sp. JJ1521
AGAATTACTAAGGAATATTAGGAGCCGATTTATGTTTAAAATAGGGTATCGAACTTTAAAAACAGCTGTAGGTGCGACAATTGCCATATCAATTGCAAAACTAATCGGACTAGATAGCTTTGCATCTGCTGGGATTCTAACGATTTTATGTATTAAAGTCACTAGAAAAAAATCGCTAAAGAGTTCGTGGGAGCGATTTATTGCGTGTGTTGTTGGAATCCTATTTTCGTTTGTATTCTTCGAGGGAATAGGCTATCATCCATTAACAATCGGGTTGTTACTCCTGCTTTTTATCCCTACCGTAGTTGCTATAAAAGCGAAAGATGGGATTGTAACAAGTACCGTTATTATTTTACATATATTTTCAGCGGGGAATGTAACACTTGCTTTGATTGTGAATGAACTAGGGTTAATTATTATTGGTATCGGAGTTGCGTTACTCGTTAATCTATATATGCCTAGTGTTGACAAGCAACTTAAGGCATACCAACAAGAAATTGAAACCATGTTTGGAAACATATTAAACGAAATGGTTCACTATCTCCGAACAGGTGAAAGTATTTGGGATGGTCAAGAGATAACAGCAATTGGAGAATTATTAAAGAAAGCGAAAAGAATTGCAAATAGAGACGTTGAAAATAGCCTAATCCGAGATGAACCCTTATATTATACGTATTTTGAAATGAGGGAAAAACAATTCGACATTCTACAAAGGATGTTGCCTACGATTACTTCGATTACTCAGTCGGTTGAACAGAGGGAAATGGTTGCGGATTTTATTATGGAGGTCAGCAAATCCATTCATCCCGGTAACACAGCATTTGTATTTTTGCAGAAACTTGAAGCAATGCGTAAAGAGTTTAGGGAAATGCCATTGCCGGAAACTCGAGAGGAATTTGAAACAAGAGCTGCCCTTCTTCAATTTATTAAAGAAATGGAAGAATATTTAATCATAAAAAGATTATTCAAAGGATTGCCGACATAATTGAATAAAGCTAAAGGTGACCATTTTAGGTCACCTTTTTAGGCTGTTAACAAGCTTGTACTACCTAATATGCTTAAATTAAAACCACATACTTACGCCTGCTAGCAGAGTAGTAATTACCATTACAGCGATCATTAAATAAACAACAATCTTTTGAGTTTTACGGGACATGTCATGTACTCCCTTCTGCTTACATATTTACTCATATTTTACCGTGAAATCCAATGTTGGACAACTATTAAGTACGATTATCCAAAACCTGAAAATACACAATTTTTGATGATTTCGTGATAAAATAGATTTATACTAAAAATCAAATACGCCCTGGCGTATTTGCGCCCAGATTTTTTCGAGCAAGCTCGAAAAGTTTCCTTTGAAAATCTGTGGCATCCGCCGGAGGCTTACCATCATTCGATTGTCTTATCGAATGATGGTAAAGCGCATACAATTTTTGAGCGAGCGCTCGCTTGAGGAGTGAAAACATGATTAAGAAGATTGACCATATTGGAATCGCTGTCATATCAATTGAAAACTCCCTTCCATTTTATACAAACATTCTCAACCTTCATGTTGAAGGAATAGAAGAAGTAGAGTCCGAGAAAGTGAGAGTTGCCTTCATCAAAATCGGTGAATCGAAGCTCGAACTATTGGAGCCACTCTCTCCAGAAAGCCCGATTGCAAAATTTATCGAAAAACGCGGGGAAGGAATTCACCACATCGCTTTAGGTGTTTCATCCATCGAAGAGCGTATCCAAGAAATAAAAGTACAAGGTATTCGAATGCTTGCAGATGAGCCCAAGCTTGGGGCAGGCGGTGCAAAGATAGCCTTTATGCATCCTAAATCTACGGGTAATATCCTATATGAGCTTTGTGAGAAACCGGCCAAGGGGGAAACGAAATAATGGTAGACATCTATGAAAAAATAAACGAACTCTATGATCGTCGTCGTGAGGTAGAATTAGGAGGCGGTGACGAAAAGATTGATAAGCAGCATGAAAAGGGAAAATTAACGGCTAGGGAGCGAATTGATTTATTACTTGATAAAGGTACCTTTGTCGAGTTAAATCCATTCATTGAGCATCGCAGCATTGATTTTGGCTTAGCTGATAAAAAAGGACCTGGTGATGGAGTAGTAACTGGATATGGAAAAATCAATGGCAGGCCGGTTTACCTATTTTCTCAGGATTTTACGGTGTTTGGCGGAGCGCTTGGGGAAATGCATGCCAAAAAGATCGCGAATGTTATGGACTTGGCAGCTAAAAATGGCGCACCATTTATTGGCTTAAATGATTCGGGTGGTGCGAGAATTCAAGAAGGGGTCGTTTCCCTTGATGGCTATGGTCACATTTTTTATCGAAATGCGATTTATTCAGGGGTCATTCCGCAAATCTCTGTAATTATGGGACCATGTGCAGGTGGTGCGGTGTATTCTCCAGCGATTACCGATTTTGTCTTTATGGTGGAAAAGACGTCTCAGATGTTTATTACAGGACCGAAAGTCATAGAAACCGTAACAGGCGAAAAAATTAGCTCCGAGGATTTAGGTGGGGCGAGCGTACATAATTCAATCAGCGGGAACGCACATTTTTCAGGAAAAACCGAAGAAGAGGTTCTACAACAGGTAAGAGCCTTAGTGAGTTATCTTCCTCAAAATAATGAAGAAAAAGCAACAATTCTACCTATAAAAGAAGATGATGACTATCGACCTGATTTAACAGATAGTATTCCATTTAATGCAGTAAGACCATATGATGTTCGCAAAGTAATAGAGCAAGTGGTTGATGAGAAATCATTCATGGAGGTTCATAAAGATTTTGCAAAAAATATTGTTGTTGGTTTTGCGAGGATAAAAGGCGAGGTTGTCGGTTTAGTATGTAATCAGCCGAAATATATGGCCGGTGGGCTTGATATTGATTCATCTGATAAAGCATCAAGATTCATCCGTTTTTGCGATTCCTTTAATATCCCACTTATTACATTTGAGGATGTGACAGGCTTCTTCCCAGGGGTAAAACAGGAGCATGGAGGTATTATCCGCCATGGAGCAAAAATTTTATATGCGTATTCTGAAGCAACTGTACCTAAGCTAACTGTTATCTTGAGAAAAGCATATGGTGGAGCATATGTGGCATTAAATAGTAAGTCAATTGGTGCTGATTTGGTGTTTGCGTGGCCAAATGCCGAAATTGCGGTAATGGGTCCACAAGGTGCGGCCAATATCATTTTTGCACGTGAAATTAATGAAAGCGATGATCCGGAAAAAACACGTGCCCAAAAGATTGAAGAGTACCGTGAAAAATTTGCTAATCCATATATTGCAGCTAGCCAAGGAATGGTAGATGATGTCATTGATCCGCGCGAAACGCGAATTAAGATCATTCAGGCGTTAGAAATGCTTCGAAATAAAAAGGAAACACGTCCTAATAAGAAGCATGGAAATATACCACTATAGTGCGGAGAATTTGATTTTTGACGATAATATGATAGGCTAATTTCAAAGGTCTAGCTCCAGTGCCTAGCCCCTCGAGGTCACAAGCTTAATCACTCCAGAAATCAGGATTTCCTGCGTGATTCATCTTATGCTTGTCGGGGCTGTGCGAGGCACTTTAGCTTTTCTATAAAGGGGGATACGTATGCTGGGTAAAAAAATACTATTATGCGTAAGTGGTGGGATTGCGGTCTATAAAGCTGTGGCTTTAACAAGCAAGCTTACCCAAGCCGGTGCCAAAGTAAGAGTGATCATGAGCGAATCTGCAATGAAATTTGTAACGCCGTTAACATTCCAAGCACTTTCAAGAAATGATGTGTACTTTGATACCTTCGATGAAAAAAATCCTGCTGTTATCGCTCACATCGATCTTGCTGATTGGGCCGATCTCGTTATCGTCGCACCTGCAACAGCGAACACAATTGGTAAACTTGCAAATGGAATCGCAGATAATATGATTACCACAACATTACTTGCAACTACGGTTCCTGTCTGGATTGCTCCGGCAATGAACGTTCATATGTACGACCATCCTGCAGTAAAACGCAATATTGAAATTTTAGCAAATGATGGGTATCAATTTATTGAACCATCTGAAGGGTATTTAGCATGCGGCTATGTTGGAAAAGGGCGTCTTGAGGAGCCAGAAAAAATAGTCGAACTCCTTACTGCTCATTTTTCGGAGCAACCGATATTACAAGGTAAAAAGATCTTAATCACAGCAGGACCGACTCGTGAAAAGCTTGACCCAGTTCGTTTCTTTACAAATCGATCAACAGGAAAAATGGGATATGCAATTGCAGAAGC
>NZ_JBALOX010000295.1:0-2292 GCF_036965165.1 Bacillus sp. JJ1521
TTTGTCCACGTATCGTATAACGTGTCGTGGGCGTATCGTGAAACTATCAAAAACGGAAAGAAAAACTGCTAAGAAAACGATTTTTTATAAAAATATTTCCAAAAACAAACCTAGTAGGTGGTTTTTATAAAAATACCACCTACTAGGTTGTTCACTTTTTATTTCTTCTAGGATTTACTAGTTTTAGAGGTGATTTTATGTATGAACTAGTAGGTCAACGATTCAAAAGTTTCGAACGGAGAAAAAGTTAAAACAAGAAAGACTTGCAGAGTTAGCTGAAATTACTACGAAGCATTTAGGAGAAATTGAACGTGCCGAAACAAATGTTTCACTAGAAATTTTAGAAAGAATTTGTAACGCTCTGGAAATTTCCCCAGCACAACTATTTACACCATATGAAGAAGTGAAACATGTTAAAAACCCGCAAATTCTTTTATCGTTGATAGATTTACTTGAAAATAAGCCTATCGAAATACAGAAGGATCTATTGAAAATGATGAAGATCCTTATTAAACTACTTGAACATCGCCGTTCGAAGAAATAGGAAAAATTCGACTTCTTTCACCTTAGATTACAGCAACATCCTCTGATTATACTGCTATTTTAATAATAAAATCCCCGAAAATATCAACCTCAAAAAGGAGAGAACCACATGACCCAAATTCAAGATTTCTATGAAATTAATCCTCAAACATCGGCAATTCTGTCAGTGGCTGAATTTGAATATTCAGCTATAGTCCTTGAAGGAGATAACAGAATTTTCGTTAGACAAACACCCATACAAATCATTAAAGCAGCCTGCTTAGAAGGTGGTGCTTCCTATGAAGGAAGGCGAAAGGCTGTTATCCATTTAACTGGTGCAATTCAAAAGGTACCCATTCCAATTAACCCTCGAAGAAAGATCTACGCATTTCCCACTCATTCTCCTACTAGTTTTGAGTGCAACTGGATTTTCTTCCACCAAATCAAAACAATTACGCTTCCAAAGATTCCAAGTCCGACCAATCAATCCATTATTCATTTTAAAAATAACCAAACACTTACTTTGAATGAATCGTACTATGTTTTACAAAAACAATACCAACGTACGGCAATGTGCATCTTACAATATTCAACACCGGAACAATTGCAACCGCATTCATTAATTGGAATATAAAACGAACCCCCGAAAAAATACCCCAAAAAGGATGGCAACCACAAATGAACGAAAAATTACTACTTAATGAAAGCCCTATACCTCTTTTACCAACGCTAGCAAAGAAGATTGGACGAAGTGCAAGCGTAGTTCTTCAACAGATTCATTACTGGCTTCAACGCAGCAAAAATATCCGCCAAGGGAGAAAATGGATCTATATCACGTATGATGAATTAGCGAAGCAAATCCAGGTCTCAAATAGTACGGTTAGAAGGGCCATTTTGAAGTTAGAAAACAACGGTTTTCTTGATGCCGGCAATTTTAACAAAATGAAAATGGATCACACAAAATGGTACTCGATAAATTATGAAAAAGTAGACGAACTAAAAACGGATGATAATGAATCGCAACATGACGCAGAAGTAAAGGCCGAATTCCCTCAACCCGACCATGAAGAATCGATGTGTCCAAATGGAGCAGACGATGTGCTCAAAGTGGACAGCCCATCTGCTCAGAATGAACAGACGAAGTGTTCAAAGTGGACAGACGATGTGCCCAATATGAGCAGCGCAATACCAGAGATTTCTACAGAGATTACAACAGAGAATACATCAGAGACTTCTTCTTCAAAACACGCAGGTGAAAAAGAAAATGAAAAAGATGCATTTCAATTTTTTGAACAAAATGGATTTGGAAAAATCGGAAACTATTATCGCGGAAGAATTAATTCGTGGTGTTCTGAATTATCTAGTGAACTAGTCGTAGAAGCAATGAAACTGGCTTTAGAAAATGGATCAAACCGTTGGAACTATGTAGAGGCAGTGCTTAAAGATTGGTGTAGCAAGGGATACCAATCGATTAACGAAATACAAGATGCGCACCATATATACCAAAGACAAAAACAGCAGCGAACTCATCGAAAACCAGTCCGACAAGAATACATTCCGGAGTGGCTTCATGTTGACTACGAACCAGCCAATACGGTTTTTGATTTGGATTTTGAAGCGAAGAAACGGTTGTTTGAGGAAAGGCTTAAGTCACTTTGTAGAAGTATCTAATTTTACGTGAGTTCTTGTTTAAGGAATTTGAAATTGATTATTAAGTTTTTATCTCTTATACAACTTAACGTATTTCCTTTATCAAGTACGCTTTTAAGT
>NZ_JBALOX010000296.1:0-1733 GCF_036965165.1 Bacillus sp. JJ1521
TTATAAAGTTGTGAAATTTTTAAAAAGAAAACAAAGGAAAGGAACAACGAAATACGTTTAGAAATGTAGATCGAAAGTTCTATTAAAAAATGGAGGGGATCAAATGAATTTAGGTAAAAAGTTGGTTGGGTTTTTGGCAGTTGGAACTCTAGCATTTAGTTTAGCAGCTTGTAGTGGTGGAGGTAGTAGCAGCACTTCCACATCGGGGGAGAAGGCAGATACGAAACCAAAAGAGGAAAAAGTAAGCAAGTATCCAGAGAAAATGATTACAATCATTGCACCATCTGGAGCAGGTGGGGGACTAGATACAGCGGCTAGAACTATAGCGAAAGTTGCAGCTGATAAAAAGTTAGTTGAGCAATCTATTAGTGTTGAGAATAAGCCGGGGGGCGGCCAGGTTCTTGGAATGACAGAATTCGTTCAGAAGGAAAAAGGAAATGATTATGCGCTTCTTCTTCCTTCAACACCTACCGTTCTGAACTTTATTAAGAAAGATGGAACATCGCCATATTCGTTCAGAGATTTGACTCCATTGGCTCGCTTACAGGTTGATTATCCTGTAATTGCAGTTAATGCTGATTCTAAATATAACGATTTAAAATCATTATTTGATGACATCAAAGCAGACCCATCTAGCATTACAATTGCAGGTGGTGGTGCTCCTGGAACACTTGATCATTTAAATTCGATTCTACTTGCGGAAAGTCATGGTATTGATGGTAATAAGGTAAAATTTACTGCATATGATGGTGGTGCAGAAGCCATGACAGCACTTGTTGGTGGACATGCTGATGCACTTACAACTGACGTTTCCGGTGTTGCTGAGTATTTAAAAGCTGGAAAGATTAAAGTATTAGGTGTAGCAGCGCCAGAACGTATGACAGGGGATTTTGCAGACCTTGTTACGTATAAGGAACAAGGATTTGATGTTGAAGTTGCAAACTGGCGTGGGGTTTTTGGACCAAAAGATATGTCTGACGAAGCTAAAGCTTACTGGGAAGAAAAGCTAAAAGAGATAAGTGATAGTGATGAATGGAATGCTGAACTTGCAAAAATGGGAGTTCAAAATGGATATATGAATGCAACTGACTTCCTTGCCGCTCTTGAAAAAGAGGAAGCAGATTACCTAGAGTTATATAAGAAACTAGGTATGGCTAAGTAAATTGTAGAGTTTTAACCAAGGCGGATGCCTCAGATTTTTTTAGGGAATTGTTTCTTAATATCAAAGACTAAATAAGTCACTTCTGAGTGGCACCGTCTTTGTGAACCACATCGAGTAGGACTAAAAAAACTGGGGCAAACACGCCAAGGTGCATTTGATTATGGAGGTGACGATGTTGAATAAGACATTTGATCGATATTTAAGTATTGCATTTATTGCGGTTGGTGTTCTATTTATTTTTGAAGGCCAGAGAATTAATAGTAGTTCTTTTGGTAGTTCTATTGGTCCAGGTGTTTTGCCATCTGCGCTCGGAGTTGTCCTCATATTATTAAGCATCCGCCTTATCTATGAAACATTTCGGAAAAAATACCCTGAACAGAAAAAAGAGAAATTACACTACAAACGCTTCTTGATCATACTTGTTTCAACAACTTTATACGCACTATTGCTTGAACCACTTGGCTATGTAATTAGTACGTTTTTGTTCTTACTTGTTGGGTTCCAAGTCATGCAAAAAGGAAAAATCTTAAATACAATTATTATTGCAGCAGCGGTTCCTGGCGTAATCTAC
>NZ_JBALOX010000297.1:0-365 GCF_036965165.1 Bacillus sp. JJ1521
ATAAACATATAAACTTAATTCAAACAATCTGGAATATTTATATAACACTGATACAATTAAAACATTTGTTATTAATGCAGAAATTAAAATCATTATCTGCGGATCGTTTGTATACATTTTGAGTATTTTCTGTAGAATTCCAAAACCAATGTCACCTTGAGAGATGATAAAATTCCATGTAAATTCATTTATGATAAAGATATGTTTATAAAAGTAAGTATCACCTATATTTGCTCGAAGACCCGAAATTGCCACCAATGATAACAGCGCAACAAAAACAAATAATTTATTTGGTTTTATTGAAACTGGAATATTAGATGCAAATTCAGGGGTTGCAAATAACCTTGCAAAAAATGCGAAAATAA
>NZ_JBALOX010000297.1:403-1805 GCF_036965165.1 Bacillus sp. JJ1521
CAAAAAATGCGAAAATAAAAACTATGGCAAGATTAACCCATAGAAGCTCCATAAATTATATCCTTTCAAAATTACTTATTAAAGAGACAATATCTTTTCAAGCCTCTGTTAAGTAATTTGCTTTGTGTTGATAGTTATATAAATAAATAATAATAATCCAAGAGGTATTGCCAAAACTGTTAGTAGCTTTCTTGGTGTATCCCTTAAAAAGCTGATGTTTTTTACCATTAAACTACTTGAAACATAGTGAATTGCCTGCCTAAATTTAAAATTCAAACTAGCAAAAGGTAGTTTCATCAGTTCCTTTCTATAAAAAATCCATCCTTTTGGATTTTTTCGGTATTGATTTAGCATATTTAATGAAGATCCATCCGGCAAATATTCTACGTAACATAACACTTCATTTATTAAAAGCATTTTATATTCCCTATCCAACATGTAATATTTATATGCTAAACCAACATATTTTTCATTTTTAAAAACGGGGTAAGGATACTTTTTTGTTAAATCTGTACGATAAACAAGCTTTTTATCTCCTGTTACTCCATATTTGTAATAGAGTTCAAATAGAGTTGATGTTTCGGTTGAAACTGGTAATTTTGAACCGATAATTTGACCATTCGGATACGAATCAAGTCCGATTATCCCACTTACTTTTTCACTACCATGCTTGTTCCAGAAGAAAACTATTTTTTCAACTGCATCATCTGGCATATAGTCGTCAGAGTCAATACATACATTTAACTCAGTATCAATTAGATCATAGGCCGTATTATGAGCCCCATGCATTCCTTGATTAATTTGCCAATGATATCTTATTTCTATTTCAGCCTTATTTATCCACTGTTCAACGAGTTCTTTTGTATTGTCAGTTGAACCATCATCAATGATTAACCATACAAAGTCATTACTTGTTTGTCTTAGTAAACTTTCGTAACAGTTTTGTAAGCAGTATGCACGATTATACGTTGGAGTAAATATAGTTAATTTTTTCATTTCTTTTCTCTCCTAACGTAAGATATGACTCTTGCATAACTCTTGCTGTATTTTTTATGTCGTAGCCTTTTAGAGAAAGTAAATTTCCCTTTATTTTTCTAGACTTTTTGAGTTTTACTTGTTCCATAATCTTTTCAACCCAATGTTCTGTTCGAGTGAGAGGTAGAGAATGTACTAAACTTACTCCCATGTCCACTTCTGTTGTTATTTCCTTGGAGATAATACATGGTAACCCAGATCCTTGGGCTTCAATTAATGTTACTGGTAACCCTTCGTGTAATGAAGGAAGAATAAAAATATCAAATCCTTGTAATAACAAATTAATATCTTGTCTTACTCCCAGAAACAAAACTTTATTTGCTAGATTTAATTGTCTTACCTTTTCCTCAATACGAGACCGTAATAC
>NZ_JBALOX010000298.1:0-1775 GCF_036965165.1 Bacillus sp. JJ1521
GAGCAGGACTTCCAGCTTCGTCCGGGTCCTGTTATGACGAATATCCTGTTAGCGGATGAAATTAACCGTGCAACTCCACGGACGCAATCAAGTTTACTGGAGGTAATGGAGGAACGCCAGGTAACGATTGATGGTGAAACATTAAAACTTCCTTCACCATTTGTCGTCATTGCGACGCAAAACCCAATCGAATCACAACAGGGAACATTCCCGCTTCCCGAGGCACAAATGGACCGTTTCTTCGTGCAAATTGATCTTGGCTATCCAAGCTTTGACGAAGAAAAGCAAATCATGAGAAGGTATCGACAAAACAACCCAATCGAGGAAATTTTAGAGGTTCTATCAAAAGAAGAGATCCAATCGATGCAAGCTGAAGTTAGTCAAGTAAGACTCTCTGATGAAGTTGAGGATTATTTATTACGAATTATTCACGCCACTAGGGATCATGAAGATGTTGAAGTCGGTGTGAGCCCAAGGGGAACTCTTGCGCTGATGAAGGCAGCCCAAGGTAAAGCGTATTTAGAAGGACGTATGTTTGTAACCCCTGAGGATATTAAATTTATGGTTCCATTTGTCATTACACACCGACTTGTGCTGACGATGGAGGGATCATTGAAGAAAACGAATCGCCAAATTGTTCAAGAACTGCTTCGGGGGGTATCTGTTCCGGTTGAAGCTGGGGCAGTGAAATAAATGAATTGGCAGCGACAAATTTCAACTGGGAATGAAATGTCTTATATGTCATTTCTTTCTTCTGCATTTATTTTAGTTGGGATCCTTTCACAGGTGTTTTTGCTTGTGTTTGTAGGGGTGCTGTTCCTCTTGTTTGTCTTTCTAAACAAATATTATTTAAAGCATGTTGGAAATAAAATTGTTGTTTCTGTGGATAAAGAAACTGTTAAGCTTTTTAAAGGTGAAGAAAGCGATTTTTCGCTTACTTTACGACAGGAGGGTTTATTACCAATCTTTAATGCTCAAATCCGTTTGACGATTGATCATGTAGTAGGTTTTAAGAATGAAAGAAAAGTATTAGAAACGGAACAGATTGAACTATCCCTTCCACTAACGCTATTCGGAAGGCAAGCCTCCACCACAAGGCTGCCATTTGATGGGAAACATAGGGGAGTTGCGAAAATCCGAACACTCGAGATTAGAATCCCACATTTATTTGGCTTTGGAGAGGCTTATCTTCATTATATGAAGCCGGTTAGCTTTGAAACGATTATTTATTCTTCACCTGAAACGGTAGGAGGAATCGAAAAAATTGTTCCAAAAAATCAAGGCGATTATCCAATCCGAAGTTCATTTTTTGAGGATATGACGGCAATTGTCGGAACAAGGGGTTATGTTTCATCTGATCCTTTTAATCGAGTTCATTGGAAGGCGAGCGCTCGTACCAATCACTTACAAACAAAGCTTTTTGATAAAACGGCACAGTTTTCATGGACGATTATCATCAATGTCCGTGAACGAAAATTGGAGCAATCTTTAAGTGGCTTAACCTATTTGCTAGAATCAGCTACCGTAAAAAATATTCCGTTTGAGGTTTATGTCAATGTTAGAAGAGCCGGAAAAACGCCATATATCCATCTGCCTCTTGGAAAGGGGAAGGAGCACTTAGCTAAAGCACTCGAATTGATTGCTAGACTAAGTAAGCACAGTGTTACGATTCCATTTCATTACATGATTCACGTAATTGAAAGACAACAGCAGCTTTCACCTTATATGATTGTTTTAGGTGAAATGGAAGAAAATGAGCAATTGATTTTAAAAAG
>NZ_JBALOX010000298.1:1818-4297 GCF_036965165.1 Bacillus sp. JJ1521
GATATATTTACAAAAAGCTACTTTTTCAGTGAGGAGGGGGGATTCCCATGCGATTTAGTCAATCCTTACTTAAGTCGTACCAATATGTAATGGAAGTCGTCCTACTCTATATATTATTCATGTTACTTTATATTCACACTGAGCTGCTTCCGCCAATTCTACCATTCTTGTTTCTTACAGGCGTTGGAGCAGTTGTGATTGCTATCTTGTTATCGCTTATGAAATCAAATACTCCCTATCTATTTATTATGTTAGTTGTACCATTGCTTGCCTTTGTTAGTAGTAAAATGGGATTGTCGTTCGGGCAGAGCTTTGTTATTGCGGCTTTCGTTTGTTACCGGATGATTGTTCATTTTCATAAAAATCCTAAGCTGACAGAAGCTTTTGTGTTAAATGCAAGCTTACTTTTTGGTGGACTTACTTATTTTGCAGCAAAAGTTCAAGGGTATATTCATAGTGATATCGTGTTGTACTTACTTGTAACTCAATTGTTTGTCTTCATGATTGGTAAAATATTAAACAATGTAAGTACAAGTTCACTTGTCATGAAAAATGTGGCGACGAAAAAAAACTCATGGTCAGCAGTTGGTTTATTTAGTGGCCTTTTTGTAGGTGCAATCGCTATAGCAGTAATTTTTCCGTTTCTTTTAGTAAAGGGATTGTCCTTCGTAACCACGATTATAGGAACTGGCCTTTACTGGGTATCAAAGCCACTTTTTAATGCAGTTGAGGATATTGGATCGTTTAGAAAATCGAGTGGAGAAAATGTTGGCAGCTTGAATTGGGATGATAGCGAAAATAAAAATCTTTTATTAAGGATGACCGAAGATTATAATTTTTTCTATCTTTCCCTTTTAGGACTCATCATACTAGCAGTAATCATCTTCTTCCTAGCTAAAAAGAGGTTTATAAAAGAGCCTGCAGTTGTTGGAGATGTCTATCAATATGCAACCGTTACTGAAGGGATCCAGACCCCTTCTACAAAAAGGAGAAGACCAAAAAATCAAACACCACAAGCAAAGGTCAGAAGGCTGATTCTTGATCTAGAAGTGCTTTCTGCACAGCGTGGTCTAGGCCGCTATCATCATGAAAGTGTGAAAGAATGGTTAAGTCGAAATCAATTTCTTGATTTTCGTCTTGTTGAACTCTATGAAAGAGTAAGGTATGGGGATGAGGAATTGAATGATGAGGAAAACGCAGCTTGTGAGGAAATTGTGAAGCAAATAAAAGCAAAAATAAAAAGTTTAAAAAAACAAAAATAGAAGAACCTGGCTTATTCAGGTTCTTCCTCTTTTTTTCAATCAAACGAAGTGTTTACTGTTTTCTTTTAAAATCAAATTAACTGCTTCGGCAACCGATTCAACGACGTATTTTGCTTCTTTTTTTACATCATCATGTGCTGAAGACATCACAAAACTATATGGAGTTAATCGGAACATGGGGATATCATTAAAAGAATCCCCAATACACGCGATTTCCTCCGGTTTTAATGAAAGTTCATCAAGAAGCTTTATAATCGCATTTCCCTTACTAATTTGCTTTGGCATAATGTCTAAGACATGTTTTTCAGAAATGAATAAATCAATCTCATCATTAAATTCCCTAGAAAGCTTTTCATACATATCAATAATATCATTTTCAAAACCAATCAACGAAATCTTTGATGGTTTGACCGTGCTAAATTTCAAACCAATGTCTGGATCAATGATAATCGGATGGAACATTCTTTTTTGAACATCTTCCACGTATTCATTGTTTTCATGAGTGAAATTGGTGTCATAGCTACAAACAATGGTTACGAATTTACGGTCTAATACTTTTTTATAAATACGTTCAGCTATTTCCTGATTAAAGGTGCGTGAAAAAATAGACCTCTCATCAATGGTCGATGCGAAAGCTCCGTTTTGGCTAATTCGATGAAAGTTTTGCCCGATCAATTTTAATACTTCTTTTATTTCAGTATCCATTCTTCCCGTTGCAATGCTGATTTGAAGTCCTTCAAGTAAAGCCTGATTTAAGGCTTTCACGTCCTGAGGTTTAACTGTATTGTCTTCCTGCAGTAGTGTTCCATCTAAATCACTTACGATTAACTTGATCAATGAAAACACCTCCAAGTTTATTATGTAGATAAAAATTCAATATTTGTTTATTATACATGATAAACTTTAAGGATAGGTATCTTTAAAGTATTTGTTTTGTAAAAATAATACATTCAAATAATAAATTTTATAATTGAAAAACATTCTCAATTTTCTCCTTTGTCGAATTATAGACTTATGTGTTGAAAAACATTTGATTTCTATGCTATACTTTTTCGTGTGAGAGGGTAGGTTGTAAAGTCAAGTGCTTAGTAACCGATTTTCTAAACTTTATTGATACATACGAGAAACTTTTACGTGTTACTGATTCGATCAGGCATGAGTAAAGAAAAGGTAAAAACTATAAGGAAAGGAAGTATCCTATCCATAGTCTTTTATTG
>NZ_JBALOX010000298.1:4410-5588 GCF_036965165.1 Bacillus sp. JJ1521
AAACATGGCAGAAAAAACATTTAAAATTACAAGTGATTCAGGAATTCATGCACGTCCAGCGACAGTATTAGTACAGGCTGCAAGTAAATATAATTCAGATATTCAATTAGAATTTAACGGGAAGTCTGTTAACCTTAAATCTATTATGGGCGTTATGTCACTTGGTATTGGACAAGGCGCTGAAGTAAAGATCGTTGCCGAAGGCTCTGATGAAGCAGAAGCAATCGCAAACTTAACGGAAATTATGGCAAATGAAGGACTTGGTGAATAATGTCTAATATGATTAAAGGGATTGCTGCTTCTGCAGGGATTGCAATTGCAAAGAGCTATCGTTTAGAGAATCCTGATTTAACGGTTGAAAAACAAACAATCAGTGATAAAGATGCTGAAATGAAGCGTTTTGAGGACGCGGTAAATCAATCAAAAGATGAATTAGAAGTGATTAAAAATCGTGCGAATGAAGAATTAGGGGAAGACAAAGCTGCTATCTTTTCTGCTCATCTTCTCGTGTTAAGTGATCCAGAACTTCTTAATCCGATTAAAGATAAAATCAGCTCTGAAGGTGCAAATGCTGAATTTGCCCTGCAAGAAGTTGCAAACATGTTCATTACAATGTTTGAAGGTATGGATAATGAATATATGGCTGAACGCGCTGCTGATATTCGTGACGTCACAAAGCGTGTGCTTGCTCATTTGCTTGGAGTTACGATCTCAAATCCTAGTATGATTTCAGAAGAAGTGATCATAATCGCGGAAGATTTAACTCCATCTGATACGGCTCAGTTAAATCGTAATTATGTGAAAGGCTTCACCACTGATATCGGTGGTCGTACATCTCACTCTGCAATCATGGCAAGATCAATGGAAATTCCAGCAGTCGTTGGAACGAAGGCTGTTACCTCAAATATTCAAAATGGGGTCATGGTGATTGTTGACGGACTTGATGGCGACGTTATTATTGATCCTTCAGAAGAGGTTTTAGCTCAGTACCGTCAAAAGAAAGAACAATATGAAGCTCAAAAAGCTGAGTGGGCTAAATTGAAAAATGAAAAAACCGTTACAAGTGACGGCGAGCATGTTGAGCTTGCTGCCAATATCGGAACTCCCGAAGATGTAAAAGGTGTTCTTGAAAATGGCGGAGAAGCAATCGGACTCTACCGTACAGAATTCTTATATAT
>NZ_JBALOX010000299.1:0-3780 GCF_036965165.1 Bacillus sp. JJ1521
GTACATATGCTTGTCGAATTTCGTATGTTTAGGTTATTATAATTCGCCTTCATATTTTCCATCGTTTTTAGAGGCTTTTTCTTTTTTTGCTTTCTTCTTATGTGCTTTATTTGCTGCAGCACTTCCAAACTCTTTGCCGAATTCGGTATCCGTTACAGCCGAATCAAAGCCTTTTTTGTTTTTTTGTTCAGGATCATTCTTTTTATTTCGTTTTGCCATATTCTGCGTGCACCCCCTTAGAAATTATCATCATTATTTTCTTCTCTAAGGGGATTTCTATACAGGATTAGGTGAGTGGCTGTGACCACATGTAACAAAATATCAGGAAGGATCTCCTACTTCTTATTTCAAGAGTTTATAGATGGCTTGGGTACCGCTGTTTTCTTCGCCTTTTTCGGCTAGTTCGTCATACATTTTTTTTGCAAGTTCGAGTCCAGGTGTTTGCATACCCATTGCCTTTGCTTCTTCAAGCGCAATTCCCATATCTNNATTGCTTAATGACCAGCTTCCAGCTGCACCTGTTGAAATGCTTTTTAATACGGTTTCAGGATCAAGTCCAGATTTTTCGGCATAAACCATTGCTTCAGCAACACCAATCATATTTGATGCAATTGCAATTTGATTACACATTTTTGTATGTTGGCCGGAGCCAGCTTTACCTTGATATACGATGTTTTGTCCCAAAATCTCTAGAAGAGGCTTGCATGATTCAAAAACCTCGTAATCGCCACCGACCATGATGGCTAATCTCGCTTCTTTTGCACCAACATCCCCACCAGAAACAGGTGCATCTAAGGAATACATACCATTTTGGTTTGCTGCTTGATAAATTTTTATGGCTAAAGAAGGTGTTGAGGTCGTCATATCAATAAAATATGTTCCTTCTTTTGCGTGAGCTAAGAGTCCATTATCACTGAGGTAGATATCTTCTACATCATGTGGATATCCAACCATCGTTATGATGACATTCGCTTCATCAGCCACTTCCCCAGCTGACTGTTTCCAAATCGCTCCATTGGCAACAAGGTCTGCTGCTTTTTCTTTCGTGCGGGTATAAACAAGAACCTTATACCCTTTTGACATGATATGGCCTGCCATGCTTTTTCCCATGACACCTGTACCAATAAAGCCCACTACAGTTTTTTCATTTAGGACATTTGTATGTACCATTGCTTATTCTCCCTCTTTTTTATTTTCATCATATCATATTTTAAAATGTGGGATGGCTAAAAAATCTTTTTAAAAATTCTTTAAAAAATTGGGGTTTTGTACCTTACGAAATCTGTGCGTATTCCATAGGATATAACAAATAGATATGGAGGTGTTCTAAATGAGTGGAGGAGTAGGGGTAGGTTTCGGAGCAGGTTTTGCTTTACTTGTAGTATTGTTCATTCTGTTGATTATTGTTGGAGCAGCTTATGTATGTTAATTCTTTAAATCATTTAAAGATCAATTATAATTAAGAAAGGGAGATGTAAAATGGGATTCGGTGGATATGGTTTTGGAGGTTGCTGCGGCTACGGGGGCTATGGTGGCTATGGTTACGGGGGCTTCGGATTCCGCGGAGGCTTTGCGTTGATTGTTGTATTATTCATCCTTCTAATCATCGTTGGAGCAGCTTGGTTATAAAATAACCATGAAAGGCCAGCAACTTAACGGTTGCTGGCTTTTTCATGTTATTCTCCATCAAACATATCCTGAAACTTTTTCATTTTCTTATCTATTTTAGGCTTTATTTGGTAAGGATTTTTCGGTTGATCCATGTTTTCAGGGTTCACATCAGACCTAATCCCAATCTTATCCCCAGCCATATCTACATTTATAATTCCTTCATATCTCCCATCAAAATGGGGGTCTCTTTCAGGATAATCGCGATCATTATCTGGCATCGTTAATACCTCCTCTTCATTAAAATGGCGTGTTTTAATAAAAATATGTACATTTTACACAATATAGAGGAACAATATGAACAACAAGAATGAAGGAAGGAGTGATGAAAATGGGTGCGATCGATCGAGAAGGTTATCGATTCGAAACAGAATATAGTGTAATTAATCAAAACGGAGCAATCCATGTGTATCGTGATGGGCAATTTATTAAAGAATTACCTTTCTCTTTTAAGGGTGAACAGCCTGAACCAGCATTAATTGAAGATGTAGTAGATGATTTTTTTGAAAACAACCAACAATGCGAATAGTTTTTCTTCTCTTCCTCTACATTGTAACGTAAAATGAGGTGGTGAGGTGATTGGTATTGTTTAGAAAAGAAATATACGTATTTGAAGAAAATAAACCTAAAAAATGCGTGATTCGAAATTATCAGGAAACTGATTTTGATGCCTTAATTCAAGTTCAACGAGAAAGCTTTCCCCCACCATTCCCTTCTGAATTATGGTGGAATCAAGAACAATTACATAATCATGTAACATTATTTCCTGAAGGTGCCCTTTGCGTTGAAATCGATAAGAGAATATGTGGGTCAATGACTGGATTAATTGTTCAGTTTGACCCATGTCATCCGGAGCATACATGGGAGGAGATAACAGATAGCGGCTATATTCGAAATCATGCTCCCGACGGAAATACATTATATATTGTTGATATATGCATTAACCCAGCGTACCGAAAATATGGACTAGGTAAATGGTTGATGCAGTCGATGTATGAGGTGGTCGTTCATTTAAATCTCGAGCGTTTATTAGGAGGAGGACGAATATCTGGGTATTCAAAGTACGCAGCTTTCATGAGTGCTCAGACCTACATTGATAAAATTATCAAGGGTGACCTGAAGGACCCGGTCATTACCTTCCTCCTTCGATGTGGGCGTACACCTGTCCAACTGATTGAAAACTATCTTGAAGATGAAGAATCCTGTAATCATGGATTATTAATGGAATGGAAAAACCCATTCAAAAAACGAGTCTGACCGATAAAGTCAGACTCGTTTTTATTAGTTCATGTAGTTAGCTTTTACAAACTCTACAACTTCTTCAGTTGTGCTCATCGATAGAATCTTTTCTTTATTGCTTGCGATTTCCGCTTTAGAAAGCTTTTTAATTTGAGTACGTGCAGGTAAAATGGATGTCGCACTCATACTGAATTCATCAAGACCCAGTCCTAGAAGGATTGGAATTGCAATGGTGTCACCGGCCATTTCTCCACACATTCCTGCCCACTTGCCTTCTTTATGTGCTGCTTCAATAACCATTGAAACAAGTCGTAGGATGGATGGTGAATATGGTTGATAAAGGTAAGACACGCGCTCATTCATGCGGTCAGCTGCCATTGTATATTGAATTAAATCATTTGTTCCAATACTAAAGAAGTCAACTTCTTTTGCAAACTGATCAGCTAAAACGGCAGTTGATGGAATTTCAACCATGATTCCAATTTCGATGGAATCAGAAACAGCCGTTCCATTTGCCACAAGCTTTTCTTTTTCTTCAAGTAAAATCGCTTTTGCTTGTCTAAACTCATCAAGTGTTGCAATCATTGGGAACATAATTTTTAAGTTTCCAAATGTGCTTGCACGAAGTAAAGCGCGTAGCTGTGTACGGAAAATATCCTGTTCCTCTAAGCAAAGACGAATCGCTCTAAAACCAAGGAATGGATTTAGTTCCTTCGGTAGATTTAAATATGGAAGCTCTTTATCTCCACCAATGTCTAATGTACGAACGACAACGGGTTTGCCTTCCATCTTTTCAAGAACTGTTTTATAGGCTTCAAATTGTTCTTCTTCTGTAGGAAGCTGATCACGGCCCATATATAAGAATTCTGTACG
>NZ_JBALOX010000300.1:0-1130 GCF_036965165.1 Bacillus sp. JJ1521
GACGCTGCCACAGGATGTGGCGTTTTTAGTCTTTGATCTTACTGCTCGAAAAATTTCCAATGAAAAATCGTGGCATCCGCCGGAGGCTTTGACTTTATTCAGTTGGGGTTTCGACCCCTACTGAATAAAGTTAAATCTACCTATAATGTAAAAGATATTCAGCTTTCTTCTCAAGAATCTCCGTTGCACGATAAACGCTTTAAACCAATAAAAAAACGCCTTCCCAAATCAATGGAAAAGGCATTTTACTATTATTGAAATATAGTTCCAAAAAAATCTGTTTCATTTTGCAATATTCATTTCAATCAAACGTTTGATTGGCGACCAAAACCAATTACAGCAAGCACTTTAAAATTCAATCAAGCGTTTGTTTAACCGGATTTGGATTAGCGAAATTTTAGTTGTTATATATCGATAAACGGCATTTTTGCTATTTAAATCTACTTTTTCTCCAACGCAAGCTTACGAATAGCCCCTTCATGCTGTGGATATTCTTTTAATAATTCTTCCTGCGTAAATAATTCAAAATCCTCAAATTCGAATCCTGGAGCAACCATACAGCCTACAAGTGAAAAAGTGTTTTCTTCTTTAACCGAAGACCCGAATATTGCATTTTTAGGTACAAGAACTTGTGGAACTTCTCCTTCGTCAAGATTGAGCCCCAGGTTCATTTCTTTGTATTCTCCCGATTCGTCAATGATATGGACTGTTAGTGAGCTTCCACCATGGTAATACCAAAGTTCGTCTGATTTTAATCGATGTAAGTGGGAAATATCCTCAGATCTTAATAGAAAATATATACTTGTATACAATTTCCTTTGATTCTCCTGCTTCGTATCGATCATCGCATCCGAAGCAAAAGTTTGCTTATAAAACCCGCCCTCTGGATGAGGCTCGAGCCCGAGATGGGTTATGTAAAACTCTGCGTTTTTTTCGTTCATTTTTGATACTCCTTTCATAAAAACCTAAGTACTAGTTTAACCTAAAATCGACAAGAACGTGAATGATTACCAACATTGCTGAATTATTCATACGTTAAAGGGCTTACTAATAAAAAATCGCTAAGGAATGGATCTTCTATATCTTATGAAGACCTTTAATTAAATTTTCGTGTGCGTTCGGGTCTTCAT
>NZ_JBALOX010000301.1:0-851 GCF_036965165.1 Bacillus sp. JJ1521
TTTCTTTTACTAAATCTATTTAAGCCGATAACACCAATAAGTTCCAGTACTGCAGCAAGAAATACGTATATCCATCCCATATCAAGCAACTCCTTCTTTTGATTCCACATTCGAACTCGACTTATTATCTGCAAGATTCAAAGCGATAACCCCAATAACGAGGAGCCCGATAAAAAACCCTTTTTCCATTATAAATCTTTCTCCAAATATAAATACATCCATAAGAGAAGTACCGACTGTACCAGCAGCTGCGAAGATTGCATAAACAGTACCCGTTGGTAACAACTCACATGCTTTTGAAAGTACAATAAAATCTACAATTATTACGGGGATAATAAGTGTCCAGTGCCACCATGTATTGGCAACATTGAAACCAAAAATCCAAAGTAATTCAAATACACAAGTTAATATTACATATATCTAAGCTCTTTTCATGTAAAACTCCATCCTTGTATGTTAGTATTAAACCTTAAATAATGAATGAATGTCAGTCATTTTGCTATAAAAAAAGAAACGCTATCGGTGAGCCCCTAGTGCGCTAACTACAAATTTATGCAGTTCATTCTTATATCCAGCAATGGATTCCTCATCCAGCTGATCGTAAAGATAAACCTGCTCTGCTACCGATTCAATTGACCCTATAATAATTTTCGCAGTATATTTAACGTTCACATCAGAATGAATGGCTTGATCTTTCTTTCCTTTTTGTAATAAATCTTCCATCCAAATATATAGGGGGGCATAAATATCTTCCCAATTACCTACATACTGTGATTGGGTTAGCCCAGTGTAAATTAACTTTGAAAGCTCTCTATACTTATTAGTTATATTAAATATTACACCAATAATTT
>NZ_JBALOX010000301.1:866-1372 GCF_036965165.1 Bacillus sp. JJ1521
TTCTAGTTGCTGGCGAATCGGACTATCATTTACTTCGCTTTTTATACCGTCTAATATTTTGTGAACCATCACTTCCGCAATAGCTGGCATAACAGCTAATTTAGAAGTGAAATACAAATAAAAAGTACCCTGAGCAATGCCTGCCTTTTTTACAATTTCAGAAACTGTCGCTTTTTCAATGCCTTTATCAGAGAACACATCAATAGCTGCTTGAATAATTCTTTCTCTTTTATCCATAATATCTACGCCTCCCTTTTATTATGACTGATTGTCATTCACATTAATTATTGTATCTCTACTTTCAATTATTATCAAGCTTAATATTAGCAGATACCCTTTTGCAAATTGTTATTTAACATGTGACATCATTGAACAATACTCATTGCTTTCCAGCCTGTCTCACTATTTCTTCAACTTATCTGCCCTTTACTTGAAGAAGATAGAGCTTTACTGTTGTTCAATTATTGCTATCTGTTAGTGAATTAAAACCTTATGAATGCAAAACA
>NZ_JBALOX010000302.1:0-2282 GCF_036965165.1 Bacillus sp. JJ1521
GTATAATCCTTCATGAAAATATATTAAATAAATATATTCTACATAAACCCGCCCTTACTATTTAAAGAAGAGGAGCGGGTTTTATTAATGAATAATTCATATAATCAACATTATGTTATCTAATATGTACTTATTAGAAAAAGAATCGTGTAACCATATTGCACGATTCTTTTTTTGGAGGATTATTACATCTTTTGTCGAAGACTAGCTTTAAATAGAAAAAAACTATTTAAGGAGAATGAAAATGCTTGCAAAATTAATTAATAAAATAAAAGCAAAAAATGAAGCAATAACAAATAATTTTACTCATGATTCCAAAACTATCATAACGGTAAATCCAAAGGAGTTCGACGGACTGGATAATCAAACAATTTACGAATCATTTTCTATTTCGCTTCCTAATAATTTAAGAGGGAGGAGCATACATCTAAATGTTATACCCACTGTCTGTAATTTAAAAAATATGCTAGAAAAATTAGAATTAGTGAACGGTGATTTTAATCAATTAAAACAATGGGAAAAGAGAAGCTATAAAGCTTATCAGATTGATAGGATAAAACATCAGGTATTGGCGGCATCGCCAACAGAGAGAATTGAATTATTAAGAAATCATATATTATTAGGTAACCCCTTTGAATTTGGAGCAAGTTGTATTGATATTTACTTAGTTGCTTTTGTTGCTGAGACAATTGGTCCTGGGAAACAAACATTCATTGAATATATAAGAAAAAGTGGAATATCGGAAAAAGAGAATAGTGCACAAGCAATTTGGCAAGTGGGTAAGGGTGATGGAGTTTATTTAGGTTTACTAAGCAAGGACGGTTCTGTAAAAGACTGGGACTTTTTTGCTATGTGGACTAAAGATAACAGAGAAGTGCCTGAAAAGAGATAAAGTTGTGGTAAATATTTCGCCAATTATTAGGGAGGAACATCATTTGATTATGTAGAATTTAAGATCTTAGGGATCCGAGATTACATTATATNNAAAAGGAAGTTAGTTCTATGAAAATTCTAACCTGGAACGCAGCAATGAAATTTAGAGAAAAAATAGGAGAGGTTCTTCCTTTATCACCAGACATACTAGTTATCCCAGAATGTGAAGCACCAGAGAAATGGGAAAAAAGTAAGTTTAAGGATGAAGCAAAACAATTTTTATGGTTTGGTCATAATAGATCCAAAGGGATTGGAATACTTTCTTTAAACCCACTATATAAACTTGAATTAAATCCGATTTACAACCAAGAATTTAAATATATAGTTCCCATTATCGTCAATGGTGATAATGAAGAATTTAATCTTATTGCAGTATGGTCCCAATTTACAGAAAAGCGATACTACAGTTACATAGGGCAAATTTATCTGGCACTTAAATATTATTATGAAATCCTGAACAAACCTAGTTTAATTATTGGAGATTGGAATAGTAATGTTATTTTTGACAGTATTAAAAGAGTAGGGACACACTCTGATGTTCTCACATTACTTAAGAAATTTGATATACACAGCTTATATCATAGTTATTTTAATGAGGAACAAGGGAGTGAATCTTTAGCTACACATTATTTTCGTAAAGATCTAAATAATCCTTTTCATATCGATTATATTTTTGCTTCTAGATATTTTATAAACAGGCTAGAATTATTGCAAGTAGGGGAATCCATTGATTGGATTAAGTTTAGTGATCACATGCCATTAATGGCAACCTTTAAATCTAATATAGAAAATAAAGGCACCAAATAATGGAATGGGGATGGGGCTCATATGCATGTTGAAAAAATTATAGAATTAAAAGAAGTTATATACAAAACCGGAAACTCGAACTTAGCTCAACTTAAAAACGACAATTTTTCTATACTTTCTAAAAACCTCACAATATTTGGACCAAAAACTAATAAGTGGGGAAAGGTCTTCATAAAGAACTCAAGAATTGAGATTGTAATTGACTTACCTAGTTTTCATTTCAGTACAGAGGATATTGCTGAGGCGCTAAAAATAAATCTCGTTGAGAGAAATACTAAAAAAAGTGGTTTTCGAATAAATCAACAAAAAGATAGGGACCAACTTATCATTTATATATATCAAAGTGATTTCTCAAAAATCTCCTTAACAAATGAACATTTTACAAGTTTCATATCTTCAAATAGCAAATTGGTTTGTATATAGTTAGGTTCTCATAACTTTCCTTATGAGAACTAAATCAAAAAGCATGCACTCCATTCTAAAGTGCATGCTTTTTAAACAGAAGAGATATTGCTTTTTTGTCAAAAAGGGAAAATGAGAAA
>NZ_JBALOX010000303.1:0-1317 GCF_036965165.1 Bacillus sp. JJ1521
AATAAAGCATCTCCTTTTCAAACACAAAAAAAGGCAACCTAAATAACCATCTCTTAGGTGCCTTTTTCTTAGTTGTGTAATTTATATAAATCTATTTTTTTGCATTGAGTTTATTTTTGTTAATAAATCTAACTGGTCTTTTACTAGCTTAATTGCTTTATCAGTACCATTAAAATTTTCTCTTCAACAATCCCATATTTTTTCATTGCTACATTCTCATATTAGTAATCTAAAACCACTCCTGTTTCTTTGCCTTAAAAAACCTTACAATATTTGTAACCAATATTATTATAGCAAATATAGACAATTTATAGCATTCCAGATACATTTTGTTCCAAGATTTGTTTATCCCAAGAGTAGTAAGTGCTATAGGTTCAAATCAATTTTTTTAGATTAAACGGATAGACACATTAAAAATTTGGATTTTTGATAAGGTTACATCAAATAAATTCGATTTATCAAGAAGGTGAGAAAATAAAAATGAAATTAATCTTAAATCGACTTTGTGTACAACTTTTTGAAAAAAATTTTTGAAAATAAAAAAAGGAAATCCCATTTAGGATTTCCGCTTCTAATTTCCCATTCTAGATATTCATGGACTAGTTTCCATACGGTAACTTATAACGGCTTCTCTCAATCACCAGTTTTTACATTAATATTCACTCCTTATTTTCGCTTCGTTTATTTCTACTTTTCTAAATTGGTTTTGTGTACAACTTTTTTAAAACTCTTTTAAATTAAAGGCTGTGTTAAATAACTATGTTGGTAATTTCAAAATTAAACGCTTGGATAAATTTATCCAAAGTATTTTGAGCTATTTTATTTCAACCACTTTTCCTAGAATATCTTTCTTTGCTATTGGACCTACCGATCTGCTATCCTTACTTGTCATGGGTATAAGGCTATCTCCAATTATAAAATACTCGTCACTCTTTAATTGAATGCCGTCTTCATGCATTTTATCACTAGCCATACATCAACAAAGGCATATTCACTGTCTATTGGCTTGTTATTAATATAAATAGTACCATCTAAAATCTGAATCATTTCATTCGGCAAACCTATTACTCTTTTTATATGCTGGTGGTTTTCTTCTAGATTAAAAAGTACGATATCATCACGTTCAATTTCATTTTTTATATAGTAATCTTTATCAATTACTACTTTTTGCTTATCTTTTATTGTGGGTGACATTGATTCGCCTTTAAATTGATAAACACCTTTATTTCCACTTACACATCCAGCTAAAATTGCAATAAAAAATAAAAATACCAGTATCTTTTTCATATAATATTCCACTTTATATTCCCGTAATCA
>NZ_JBALOX010000304.1:0-1035 GCF_036965165.1 Bacillus sp. JJ1521
TATCTATCCTATTCAAATTCCCACAAGATCGTCATGTCGCCTGACTCCTCGACAACGAAGACATCTTGGTGGATGGTGAAGGTGCCGTATATGCTTTTGTAGGTCTGGGTGATGGGCACCTTGTAGACGTCATGGAAGATGGTAGTGTCCTTCGTCATCTGCCAGGTTTTTAGTTTTTCTGCATCATCCACCGTGAATTTGAATGTATCGGTCCCAAAATGACCAACAAATACATGGTTGCGCTGCTGGATGTAGTCTGCTTTTTCAAACCGCTTTTGCATCAGGGGATGGAATAATTCCCATGAACTTCTGAAATCGGCATCCTGTTCGAATTTATAAAAGGAGTGGACAAGCTCCTTCGCTTTCTCCTCCGGTGATGTGCGAAACAGTGAAAGAACAAGAATAAAAATAAGTATGACCCCAACTGATCCCAAAATCAGCGGAATGGGCAATCTTCGTCGTCGTCTCATATGTAAACAAATGCCCCCTTAAGCTTGTTTACTATTATGGATATGCCCCTGGAAAGTTGTCCTAGTACAAGAATCTTTGCTTGGATTCGGTTTGGGACATCAGACCTGTCCTAAGACCCTCAAAGCAAAAAAAATAGCCCAGAGCCTAAGCCCTAGCGCTAAATTTACTAAATCGAGTTAAAAACGGACGACGTGGTCCTTTGCCGTATCTCACAAAATAAAGCCGATCCTCAATTCTTTTATAAAAACGAATTCTCACGAACCATAATGGTGTCCAAATTTCTCTAAACGTATAATAAGGCACTTTTAGCTCTCCTCCCCCAATCGAAAAGATAACTCTCAATCTATTATATTTTGAATTTTTGGAATTTATTAAATGAATGATAGCATGTCTGGGTTGATAAAAATGTGGAATCGTGTAGAAAAAAATTTAATTATTTCGGTCAATTCTAGACAAAAATCGCTAAAAAACGTCTGTTTTAGGAAAGTTGCCTCGAAAAAACCCCAATAATCACTATAAATTTACATCGATTTTCCCAATATACTTTTTTGTAATACATTGGTA
>NZ_JBALOX010000305.1:0-2822 GCF_036965165.1 Bacillus sp. JJ1521
TATTTTTAAAGAAGAAAAGTAGTATGGCCCCTACCGCTATGATCGGGAGTGCATAATCTGTAATTTTAATCCCTATGATAAATGCAGTCACAGTGGTTCCGATATTTGCCCCCATAATCACTCCAATCGCTTGTCGTAAAGTCATAAAACCTGCGCTTACGAGACCTACCACAATTACTGTTGTTCCCGAACTACTTTGAATTAAACCTGTTACAAGAACACCTGCCAGAACACCCATAAATGGATTGGTTGTAAACCTATCTAAAATATCCCTTAGTTTATCCCCGGCAGACTTTTGGAGTCCCTCCCCCATGTACTTGATACCAAATAGGAAGATACCAAGTCCACCTATAAAATGAAATATCATATCCTGTACATTTAGTTCCACATTGCCAACTCCCATTATTTTATTAATTTGTGAGCAAGCCCATTAAAATGGTACCGTAGTCCATTTTTTATGTAAAGGAATAATATGTAATTTACAATCCTGTAACAAATGTCCTAGGTCATTCTTAATACGCTTTTTTTCACATGCATGTAAAAAGTTTCTATTTCTAGCTTCTCTATTAAATTTTGTGTGTTTCTATTAATTTTTGGAATATCTAAAAGACCAAAGCATATTCTGTATTAAGTAGATCTAGCGGAGGTTATGGACATGAAGCGATTCTTCGCATTCCTAGCAATTATGTTTATTTTATTTATTATTTATTATGATGTAAGAATTGGTACTCTACCAATTGCTAAAAGTGAATCAATAGAGGCAACAGAGGTTGTTGCCCAAACTCCAAATGATCCATATCGGGAGATCAAAGTTAAGGCAGGAGACACTTTATTATCAATTGTTGAAAAACTAAATGAAGGGAAGCAGATCTCTTCCATTGAATCTGTTATCATGGATTTTGAAGAGCTTAACCCTGACAGTAAAGCTGAACTTCTTCAAATTGGAAAAACATATAAATTTCCATTATATACGAATGAATAAGGGTCCTTTCTTGTCAAATTTTTGATTCAACTGTAAAATAGGCAAGTAAATGATTCTTTAGACTAGATATTTTTCTAATAAAGGATTACTCTTATATAAGTGATATTATAGGTTTAACTTAAAGGAGCGATATTCGTGAGTGAAATCATCCATCGTACAAAAACACGTCCTGTAAAGGTTGGTAATTTAACGATTGGTGGTAATAATGAAGTTATTATTCAAAGTATGACCACTACAAAGACACATGATGTAGATGCAACAGTTGCAGAAATCAAGCGTCTTGAAGAAGCAGGATGTCAAATTGTTCGTGTAGCATGTCCTGATGAGCGTGCAGCAAATGCAATTCCAGAAATCAAAAAAAGAATTTCAATTCCTCTTGTTGTTGATATACATTTCGATTATAAATTAGCCTTAAAAGCAATTGAGGGAGGAGCCGATAAAATTCGGATTAACCCTGGTAATATCGGCCGAAAAGAAAAGGTTGAAGCTGTTGTTAAAGCTGCGAAGGAAAAAGGAATTCCAATTCGTATTGGGGTTAACGCGGGATCATTAGAAAAGCGTATCCTTGATAAATATGGTTACCCTACTGCAGATGGTATGGTTGAAAGTGCATTACACCACATTAAAATCTTAGAGGACCTTGATTTCCATGACATCATTGTGTCAATGAAGGCATCAACTGTTCCACTTGCCATCGAAGCATATGAAAAAGCGGCAAAAGCATTTGATTACCCATTACACTTAGGTATTACCGAATCAGGAACACTGTTTTCTGGAACAGTTAAAAGTGCAGCTGGTTTAGGTGCTATTTTAAGTAAGGGAATTGGAAATACATTACGTGTTTCACTAAGTGCAGACCCTGTTGAGGAAGTTAAGGTTGCACGTGAATTATTAAAATCATTTGGTTTAATATCTAATGCGGCAACATTAATTTCATGCCCAACATGTGGACGAATTGAAATCGACCTAATTAAAATTGCTAATGAGGTTGAAGAGTATATTGCAAACATTAAAGCACCAATTAAAGTTTCTGTATTAGGATGTGCCGTTAACGGCCCAGGTGAGGCTAAAGAAGCTGATATTGGAATTGCAGGTGCACGTGGAGAAGGATTACTTTTCCGTCACGGTAAAACCGTCAGAAAAGTGCCTGAGGCAACCATGGTAGAAGAATTGAAAAAAGAAATCGACAAGCTTGCTGAAGAATATTTCGCAAAGCAGGCGGCAGAGCAAAAATAATAAAAACAAGCCCGGCACACGAAGTGTCGGGCTTATTTTATATACTTATGTTAAAAAAATGGGAGGATGAAGATGCCGACGATAATCGATACAGCACCAATCCCGATTGCCCATGCTCCTAAACCAGTCGCTCCACGTCGACGAGCAATAAATCCAATGATAATACCTGCTGCTCCTAATAATACAGGCATTACAAACAAGGAAATAATTGATAAAGCAAGAGCGAGCCAGCCTAAACCTGCACCACCTGCTCTATCACGGGTATTATCCCCTTCATAGTTCGTCTCACGTCTTGTGGTTCCATAATTGATTGGAGCGGCAACCTCTGCTGCCGTTTCCTCATTATAGCTTGAGTCAGCATTTGCGCCTAAGTTTGGATCAACGTAGTAATCAAAATCATTATCGTCTTGATAATTTCTTACGTTTTTATCTTGTTCTGCCATGCTTATCCCTCGCTTTCCTTATGGGTAAGGAGCATTTATAGTATGAGTTAAGGAAGAGGGAATTATAATTGTTAATCATTGTAAAGGAAAAGCGCAAGGTGCCCGCCTTGAGAAACATCGATTAACTACCGCCACGTCCTGTGGCGAACGTCGATGTCAGC
>NZ_JBALOX010000306.1:0-1167 GCF_036965165.1 Bacillus sp. JJ1521
ATAATATCTGTAGTAAAGGAAGCATTCGGAATTTGTTCCTTCATTTTACGAACTAACTCTAAATATGATTCTCTTGTGTATTTACGAGACATTAATTTTAAAACCCCGGAGCTTCCAGATTGTACCGGTAGGTGGATGTGCTCCATAAGGTTTCCACCTTTCGCGAGTACTTCTATTAAATGATCATCGAAATCACGAGGATGACTTGTTGTGAAACGAATACGTGGGATGTCAATCTTACGTAATTCGTCCATTAAGTCTCCTAAACCATATTCAATATCAGTAAATTCTTTACCGTAGGCATTTACGTTTTGTCCAAGTAAGGTAATTTCTTGGTAGCCTTGTCTCGCTAAATGACGTACTTCTTCAATAATATCCTCTGGTCGACGGCTTCGTTCCTTACCACGAGTATAAGGTACGATACAATATGTACAGAATTTATCACAGCCGTACATAATGTTAACCCAACCCTTGATATTTCCTTTACGGACTTTTGGAAGGTTTTCAATAATGTCTCCTTCCTTAGACCATACTTCAACAACCATCTCTTTACTAAACATCGCTTCTTTTACAATGTGAGGAAGGCGGTGAATATTATGAGTACCAAAAATCATATCAATAAATTGATGTTTTTCTAGAATTTTATTAACAACTGATTCTTCTTGGGACATACATCCACAAACACCGATTAAAAGATTTGGATTTTCAAGTTTTAATGGTTTAAGGTGACCAATTTCACCAAATACTTTGTTTTCTGCGTTTTCACGGATTGCACAAGTATTAAGTAAAATGATATCAGCATCCTGTGTATTTTCAGTAGGCTCATAGCCCATTTCCATAAAAATGCCAGCCATTACTTCTGTATCATGCTCATTCATTTGGCAACCATACGTACGGATTAAAAAGCGTTTTCCTTTTCCAAAATTTTTCATATCCTCAGGAATCGAAAATTCTTTTAAGTAATTGACTTGTTCTTTCCCACGTTTCTTCGCATCTTTTAATGAAGGTGGTTGATAAACGGATTGAAAATACTTACTGTAATCCTTTTCGGATTTTTTGTCCGCAGGTTTTACTTGAGTACTTTCAAGACGTTGTTTTTCATTCATGCGGTATCTCCTTCCTTTTCCCAAAAACTATCTTTTAAAAAAGATAATCAAATGTGCCTTG